>JAZRVS010000151.1:0-4231 GCA_045599365.1 Bacteroidales bacterium | reverse complement strand
ATTGCAATCTGCATTGACTGCGGCCAAAGCAGTTGACAAAAATTTGTTTGCCGAAAGTCAATCTGTTATAGATGATGCAGTAGCGGCTTTGACTGCAGCCATAAAAGCATTAGTGGTACAAACATTCACGGTTACGTTTGTTGATTTTGATGATTCAACAATTGACAAACAAACAATCAAATATGGTGAAAATGCAGCAGCTCCAAGCGAACCAACTCGCGAAGGTTATACGTTCTCAGGTTGGGATAAGGATTTTACAAATGTTACTTCCGATTTGATAGTAAAAGCTCAATATACAGAAAAAGATAAGGCTGATTATACTAATTTGAATAAGCTTATTGCGCAAGCAGAAGCGGTAGAAAAAGTTCAATATACAGCGGAGACAATTGCTCAATTAGAATCTGCGTTGCAATCTGCAAAAGCAGTAGATAATAACTTATCTATAGAAAATCAGTCTATTGTTGATGCTGCAGCTTCTCAATTGCAATCTGCACTGTCAGCCCTTGTAAAACAAACATTTACAGTTGAATTTGTTGTTGATGGTGCCGTGATTTCTACTCAAACTATTGAATATGGAAAATCAGCAAAGAAACCAACCACACCAACAAAAGTAGGTCATACATTTGTTCAGTGGGATGCAGATTTCTCAAATGTAACAGAAAATATGACAATAAATGCTAAGTTTGAAGTGAAAACATTTACTGTGCGATTTGTTGATTACGACAATTCCGAAATAAGTGTACAAACTATTGCCTACGGTGAAGATGCAGTTGCTCCAGATGAGCCTATTCGAGAGGGATACACTTTCACCAAATGGATAGGAACATATACAAATATTACGAAAAATGTAACAATAACAGCTTCGTATTCTCCAAAGGCAAAAGCTTCATATTCGGCGTTAGATAAGTCAATTGCAACAGCAACCAATATGAAAGAAGCCGATTATGATTCCGATTCGTGGTCTGTTTTACAACAAGAATTGACAAAGGCAAAAGATATTGATAGGAATTTATATGTTGAGAATCAAGCTATTGTAGATGATGCTAATATAGCATTACAACTCGCAATTTCAAATATGACGAAACTTGATAGAATGATTTTATCATCTACTATATCAGTCGCTAATTCTTTGTATTCGAATGCAATAGAAGGTTATAATAAAGGTCAGTATCCTATCGGTTCAAAAGCAGAATTATTGTCTGCAATTGAAATTGCAAGAACTGCTTATGAACTTACGTCAACTACGCAACAAGCCTTGAATGTAGCGACAACAGCATTGCAAAATGCAATTGATAATTTTAAATCGTTAACAATAACGACTGATAAATCGCAATTGATGATGACCATAACAAAGGCAAATAATGCTATGAAAAAAGCTGATGGTAATACAGGGAATGGTTCTGGTCAATATCCACAAGATGCGGTTTCTGCTTTCCAAATGGCTATTGACGAAGCGCAACAAACCTACGAAACCTCAGTTTTGCAAGAAATAGTTGATAATCAGGTTATTATATTAAATGATGCAATAACAGCATTTTTGGAATCAGTAAATCCAATAGTTGTAAGTACGGTAGAATTGGAGAAATTAGTGGCTGAAGCAAATGCATTGTTGAATAATTCTCGTGTTGGAGATAAACCTGGTCAATATCCACTGTTGGAATATATGTCGTTGTTTACTGCAAGCAGTACAGCAAAAGACATTATTGCACAAATAAATCCTAACGAAGACGAAATTCAAACGCAAACAAAAGTATTGGCTGACCTTATAGAAGTATTCAAAAATTCTATGGTCCCATTGGCTGTTGATGACACGGAAGTAGAAGAAATTTCAGTATATGCAATTGAACATACCATATATATAATGTATGCAAAAAATGCTATTACAGTTTACGACAATAATGGACGTATGATAACTCGTATTGATGACATTGGTGGTTATGAAACAAAACCATACGAAATACAAATCAAAAAAGATGGAATTTATTATGTCGTTATTGGTAGTAAATCATTTGCAGTGATGATACAATAACAATGTAAAATTTTCTTAATTCTTAATTCTTAATTCTTAAATTTCTATTATCTTTACCGCACAAAAAATGTATGTTTAATTAAATTTATGTTTATGAAAAAATTATTTCTATTTTTAAGTGGTGCGTTGTTGTCGCTTGGCTTGAGTGCACAAGAGTTGTATGAGGTCACAATTAGTAGTTGGGACTTCGTTATGGGTGGAGAGAATAATGTTGAAATTCAAGATCAGTTGGGTGGAGCTATGTTGAAAAGCGGTGATATGATTTACTTGAAATTTGATGGTTATTTTGATGCTGATGTTGAAGGTGTTAATGTTGTTACAATTGTTGATAATGCAGGGTCGACAAACTATACTGCACAAGATGAGGAAGAAGATCCAACCCATAAAGCAGGTACACCAAATTATTGGATTCAACTTTCTGCATGGAGTCCTGAAAATGTTGGCGCTGAAAAAATAACTAAAGCTAAAGCACATTTTGAAGCAGAAACTATTATTGAATTGAATGCTGATGCTGCAAGTTCAGAAAAAATTATTGTGAGATGTTCACCTCGTACGGATGCTGATGTAGCAATGATAAAGATGCGTCCAACAGCATCTTTCGCTGAAGGGACAACGTATTCTGTTGATATGCCTACGATTAAGTTTGGCGCAGATAATCCTGAAGGTCCAACAAACTATAAGGCAGAATTTACATTTGAAACTAGTGCAGATTTGGCTGTTGACGATATTGTTAAAATCACTATTGATGGAAAATTTAATCAAGATATCTCTGGATTAAATTTTATGATTTTTGATAATGATGGAAATACTGTATTGCCTTGGACATCTAGACCATTTGAGGCAACTAAAGATGAGGCATGTACCAAAACATCTTTTGATTTTACTATTACAAAAGCTTTTGTAGGAACAAATTACAAGGTTGGAGTTTTCATTGCAGGTTATGATGAAACCAAAGAAATTAAATTCTTGAAAGATGGTGATGTAGAGCATGAGCCAGTTGAAGTTGCTAAGAAAGATTATACTGAAATGACGTTAGCATACAATCAATATGCTACACCAGCAAATTATCAATTTATTGAGGCTTCTATTGCAGAAAATGTATTGGTAGGTGACTATGTTACTTTCTCAGTTACAGGTAAAGCAAGTGCTGCATTCACAAAAATGATTGCGTATGTACGTAATGCTACATCGTATAGTGCCGTTTCAGGTCAAGTTGTTGTTGCTGAAAATGTTGCGGCTGATGGTACAGTAGAATATTCTGGTACAGTAGAAATTACTGCTGCCGTAGAAGGAGCTTGTGATTTAGTATTTGAAATTACAGATGAGGCAACTGAAGGTTCTTCAATTTATGTTGGTGAAGGTGAACCATACGTTGCAGTAGAATTAGCATCAAAAGCATATACTAATGTTTCATTGGCATTGAATGAATGGGATGGCGGTTCAAACTATCAGTATGTAGAAGAATTGGTTGCTCCAACTACAGGTTTCAATGCAACTGATTATGTAACATACTCTATTAAAGGTGTTGCAAGTGAAGCAATCGAAGGTCTTCAAGTTTATTTGATGGACGATAAATATACTGCTGTTTCTGAATATAAAATTGTTCAAGAAAACATTGAAAAAGATGGTACAGTTGATGTAGAAGGAAAAATAGAACTTACAAAAGCAACAGATGTTTGTAAATTTGTAATTGTTACAACAGATGCTAAGAAAGACGGCGTTGCTTCAATTACTATTGGCGAAGCTGGAAGTCAAGATGCTGTAGAAGAAGTTAGTGCAGTTTCATTTATTAATGGTGTAGTTTATTCTGCTGGTAAAATTGAAGTGTACAATGTTGCTGGTCAAATTGAAGAAATTGCTTCACAACAATTTGATACTAAATCTTTGAATAGTGGTGTATATTTCATTACTACTCCAGAGGGAACTATTAAAATTCAAAAATAATTTGCAGAAATTATTTAATTGATAATACACAAAAAGGAAAGGAGATGAGCATTTGCTCATCTCCTTTTTTTTGTCTTCGCAAATATTCTATGAAACGCAAGACCTTGCGTCGCTACAATGTTCCTTCGTTGAAAGAATCATACTACGAAGCGTTTCATAATTCTTAATTCTTCTCTCATAATTCTTAACTCATAATTCTTAATTCTTAACTCTTAACTCTTAATTCTTAACTCTTAATTCTTAACTCTTAATTCTTAA
>JAZRVS010000150.1:0-4344 GCA_045599365.1 Bacteroidales bacterium | reverse complement strand
ATAGTGGCATTATTCAGCAACGGAGCCGTCATCCTGAGCGATAGCGAAGGATCTGCCTCCATTACCAGAACCATTAAAAGAAGAGTTTCGGCTTACGATAAACCCTGCCGCATTAGCTGGTGAGCGTTAAAAAAAATCACGTAATGCAGCGTTAAACACAAAAAGCTGTTTGGGCAAAGCGAGTTCTTTTTGTGTAGCGTAATGCAGGGATTTTTTAGTGAAGCAGGTTCGCAGCAGAGCTTTTCTTTGGTTCGTTTCTTTTGTCGGTACAAAAGAAATGAACAGAAATATGTTCTATGTAAACAGATTCCTCACTCCGTTCGGAATGACGGTTCCAATAGTGGCATTATTCTGCAACGGAGCCGTCACTTAATTCTAAACTCTTCTCTCTTGATTTTCTTGCAACAGAATTATACTATATCATCATTCCCTAATAAAAAATCGTAAATGCTGATAATTTGAATGCCATCGTCATTAGTCCATGGTAGGCATTGCTCTCCAACGATAATTACTTTTTTGAAATTATCATTCACATTTAGCAAAGGTCGTTGTTCTTGTATTGTTTTAGCACGAGAAGATAGTTCTAACGCAGATTGAATATATATTTTTTGAGGCATTTTGTTCACTACAAAGTCTATTTCCGTTTGCTTGCGAATAGTCTGCTCACGACTATTTTTTCCCCATAGTTCCACCATTCCGACATCTACAGTTGCACCGCGTCGCCGTAACTCGTTATAGATAGCATTCTCCATTAGGTGACTTTTCTCATCTTCTTGTCGATAGTTAAGCAACATATTTCGTATGCCAAGGTCTTCAAAATAGTATTTCGTTTCTGTGCCAATGTATTTGCGACCTTTTACATCATAGCGCAAGGCTTCACTGATGATAAAAGCATCTTGTAAATGATTGATATAGGCATCAATGGTTTCTGATTTTATATCAATCTGTGCCACACTCTTGAACGTTTTAGAAATGCGAGATGGATTGGTACTTGCACCAATAGCAGATGCCAATATCCGAATCAACTCTTTCATACCATCTGGATTACGTAGATGATTACGTTCTATTACATCGCGTAAATAGGTTGTTTCAAATATATTTTGTAGGAAATTCTTTTTGCTTTCAATATCTTCAAGCAAGACCACCTGAGGCAGACCTCCGTATCGCAAGTAAGTAAGGTAGGCTTTAGTAACGTCTCCTCCCAATGCCTCATAGTATTCCGAGAAACTGAGTGGGTGAATACGAATTTCCCAACCACGGCCACGAAATTCGGTAACAACATCGCTACTGAGAAATCTACTATTACTACCTGATACATACGCTTCTATGTTCGGCATGTGCGTGAGACTTAAAAGTACATCCACAAATTTTTCAACAAACTGCACCTCATCAATGATTACAAAAGTTTTATTGCCATCGTTGAGGATATGTGTGTCGAAATACTTTAAAAGACGCTTGGGGTTGCGTAATTCTTCATTTCGCATATCATCCATGCTCAAACATACGATATGCTGTTCATCAATTCCATGTTGAAGGAGATATTGGCGAAAGATATTGAAAAGAAGAAATGATTTCCCGCAACGGCGAATACCAGTTACGATTTTTATCATTCCGTTACCTTGGGCTTTGATTAACTTTTGAAGATAAGATGTACGTTCAAATAGCATAGTTTTTACGTAATTTTTATGTGACTGTACAATTTTTGAACGCATAAGTACAATTTTTTTTTGAATTTTTCAATTTTTAGCGGAAATTTTCGTGGTTTTACACAAATTTTTCCAACAGAAAAACTCTTATTCTATAGAACAGAGACGCGATAAATCGACGTCTCTACATTCTTAATTCAGCAACGAAGCCGTCCCCCTGACTCTTCAACGAAGCCGTCACCCTGAGCGATAGCGAAGGATCTGCCTCCATTACCAGAACCATTAAAAGGAAGAGTTTCGGCTTACGATAAACCCTGCCGCATTAGCAGGTTCGCGGCAGAGCTTTTCTTTGGTTCGTTTCTTTTGTCGGCACAAAAGAAATGAACAGAAATATGTTCTATGTAAACAGATTCCTCACTTCGTTCGGAATGACGGTTCCAATAGTGGCATTATTCTTCAACGGAGCCGCCACACTGAGCAATAATGAAGGGGCAACTGACAACTAAATTACAGCCCAAAAGTATATAATTACCTAAATGATTATGTATTCCCAATATTTTTCCTATCTTTGTGGACTTTTTAAGTAACTAACAGACAAACAAATATAGACGATATGAAGAGGATATTGTTTTCACTATTGATGCTTTGCTCAGCGGTAAGTGCATGGAGCTACGAGACGGAAACCGTTACCATCAGTTGTAGCGGTACAAATACTTCACCTTTCACTGTTGAGGCAGTAACGAGTTCTGATGGAATGGAGGCTGAGCCTTACTGGGAAGTAAGAAGCGGCTACAACCTCAAACTGAAAGCGCAGCAAAGCTATTATATCTCGCAGGTTGAGTTTGTAAATGAAGGCGATAATGTGGAAACGTGTGACAAACTCGAGAAATATATGTCAAAAATATGGGTGCGCAACAGCGATGATACTGACTTCTACGATGTCATCACATTCAGCAACGAGAATGGTAGAGCTAAGGTTACTTCCATCAATGTAACCTATTACCATGTGTGTTATGGAGCAACGCACTATGATGCCGTGGCTGCCACTTGCAAGACGCAAGGTCGGGCAGAATACTGGGAGTGCGAATGTGGCAAAATATACAGCAATGCGACTTGCACCATCGAGGTAACCGATATGGCTACGCTTGCCACTGTGATAAACCCTACAAACCACGTCAATGGTTTGGAGGAACATCAGCAGGTGGCTGCCACGTGTAACCAAGTGGGAACAAAGGCCTATTTCCATTGTGCTGACTGCAACAAGAATTTCAGCGATGAGCAAGGAACCAGCGAAATGTCCGATGATGATATGAAATTGTCTATCGACTCAAAAAACCATGCTTCTACGTTAGAAAAAGTAAATGAAGTACTTGCTACTTGCGTAAGTACGGGTAACGTGGCATATTGGCACTGTACTTCCTGCAATCATAATTATTCGGATGAGTCAGGTCAAAATCATATAGAAAACGATAATGTAACAACAGATATAAACCCCGACAATCACAACGGGCAACTAAAGGAAGTAGCGTATAAAAATGCCTCCTGCTCAGAAGAAGGCGTTTATCACCACTGGCATTGCGAGGCGTGCGGCAACGACTATGCCGATGCAAATGCTACCGAAGATATGAACGGCAAAACAGTTAAACCTAAATACGATGCCGATGCACTGCTCGTAAGCAATTCCACTATTGACGAGAGTTATCTGCTTGGCGATGGCGCAAAAGTTACATTCAACACCGACGGCGACATTGCAATACTTACCATTGGTAGCGAGAGTCACGAATACGAAATAAACGAGTCAGACCCGTTGAATATCGAATTCAGCCATACGTTCAAGTTGACTGCTATTCAAGACCCTAACAACACGGCGAATTACTATGCCACATTCTACACCAGCGAAGGCGCATACAGGGTGCCCGAAGGTACAAAGGCGTACACTGGCGTAACAGGAAAATCGGGCGAAGACAACGTAGTGGTCCTCAATGAGATTGACAATATTATACATAAGAACGAAGCTGTGATATTGCGTTCTAACTCGGCAAACATTACTTTGATGCCATCGAGCAACAAAAATGCCGCAGCCACAGGCAATGTCCTTACTGGTACCGACGAGGATAAAAATCTTGTAACTGGCGATTACGCATTATCTTCGGGTTTGAACGGCATTGGCTTCTACAAATGGGATAACAAATCTGTTGCAGCCAACAATGCGTACCTAAATTTGGGTGAAAACAAAGGAGATATGTACTATCTTGCTCATGTTGTTTCGTATGTTACAAATGTCGAAGGCAAAACAGTACCTAACGATACTATTATTACCGACAGCAAAATTGCCTCTGAACCATCTGTTACAAATGAGGGTTACAAAATAGATGGCTGGTACACAGAAGCTACATTTGAAAACGAATGGGATTTTGCAACTGATGTCGTTACTGCAAATATCACATTGTATGCAAAATGGTTACAACAATTTACTGTTACATTCGTTACAAACGGCGCTGCCGAAACTATTGAATCACAAACTATCGACATCAACCAAAAAGTTACAGAACCATCCGTTTCAAAAGCTGGATATAAGTTCCTTGGTTGGTACACAGAAGACACGTTCACAAATGAATGGGATTTTGCGACTGATGTGGTTACTGCAAATATTACATTGTATGCAAAATGGCTTCAACAATTTACTGTTGAATTCGTT
>JAZRVS010000149.1:0-2677 GCA_045599365.1 Bacteroidales bacterium | reverse complement strand
TCGTCTTGTGCAACTTGAGGCATTGTCTCATCGTCTTTGTTGCAGGCAACTATCGCTGCCAAAGCAAACAATGGAATAAAAAGTAGTTTTTTCATAGGTCTATTGTTTTATAAATGTTTGACTTGCTGTATTATTTACTATTATGGAATAAACACCTTTAGGTAACATTGACACATTTATGGTTGCCGTTTCCCCGCACTCGGTTTGCAAAACGACTTTGCCTTGCATATCGAAAATTTGGATTTCGTTTTGTGTTTTTGACAACACAAGATTAATCTCGGTAGAAAGTGGATTTGGAGAAATTAGAATTTTTTGATGTTTTCGTTGATTGTCAACAATTGATGTTTGACCTTTTTGAACCGAAAATTCAAAAGTTAAATTCAAATCCTCGTAATTATCGAAATTGGGACCTGAATCATCTTTTATGGTTAAATGAACGACATAATCGCCCATAGGTAATTTCCCCAGCGAGACTGATTTTAATTCGTAATTTTTGGTATAATATCTATCTCCAGGTATAATAATACATGAACCATCAACAGATGTTCTCCCTTGTAAATATATTTCGTTACCTACAATATTCTCCAAATTGACGGAATATAGTATCTCGCGCATATCAGAATCATCGGGAGCTATTAGTCTTGTATTTATGTACACCTCATCATCAATGGTTGGTTTTTCTGGAATAACACCAATATATGCTTCGCACCATGAATATGAATTTTGGGCAAACGTGTGTCCCAATAGGAATGATGCGATAATCAAAAGAAAAAACTTTTTCATAATTACTCAATTAATAAAGTGGAACCTAAATTCATACTAAAATTTTTTTTTATCAATGTACCTTCTACAGTCTCTATTTCCAATTGGGCATTATTTAAAACAGAAACATTTTCTATTTCGACGGAACATTCTTGGATACTTCGATTCGTTGTTATATTTTCATTTGTAAGTAAAAACGGTTCACAATCAACTCCAACAGCATGCCAAGCTTCAGCTACAGCGTTATATTGAATATTAGACGAAAATAAATCCTCGGCCGCACGCAATGTTGCCCTACGGGCATCCACAAACGAAGATGTTGTCGTTAAATACAAACTTTCTGCTCTATAAACAATCTTAGCTGCATCATGCATACCAATTGATTGTACATCATAATTTTCATTTAAATCATTAGTTCCAGAACCTCCATTGCACAATAAATAAAACCAGAAATTCATGATGCCATTATTTGTGTGAACTCCGCAATTATCATTATAATCAGTGGGAATACATCCAGAAACATTTACCCAATAAGTACCCCCATACGTATCTGGTTGTCCTTCAGCATTAGGATTTGACATACTACGTAAAGCAATGTGAGTAGGACGCAAATCAATTTCATCTCCAACTAACCATGTTTGTTTATTTGGAGCGACTGCGTATTCAACACATGAAGCCCAAATATCACTCAAGCTTTCGTTTATAGCACCAGATTCTCCTTTATATTCCAAATCCGCAGTATTCAAACAAATCGAGTGGGCATATTCATGTGCTACAACATCTAAACTTGTTAAAGCATCAAAATTTGTTGCACCATCTCCAAACACCAATTGATTTTCTGATGAAAACGCATTCTCATAATTATTTCCATAATGAACAAAAACTTGAATAAATTGCCCATTGTCATCAAAACCATTTCTATTAAATGTATTGTAAAAATAATCATAGGTTTTTTCTACACCCCAATGTGCATCAAGAGCCGCATCATCTTTTTGTGCATTATGATATTCTGTCCAAATATTGTCGGAATCTACGAACAATGTTCCTGATGTTTCTGAATGTTGCATATTATAGGTATAAATACCATTCCCACGCGATAAATCTTGCAAATAATAAACCGACCCTATTTGCGTTGTTTCAATACTTCGTGTACCACTGTAACGTGTAGAAGCCGTTGCGGAAACATCAAACACCAATGTTTTGAATCCTAAAACATCGCCATTTTCTGCATCTATAAAAACTTTCTCGTTAACATACAAATTATTTGCTTTTACGTGAACCATATACGCACTTCGGATTTTCCCATTTTTGGGAATCAAAACCTTTTCGATAGAAACTGTACTTGCGGAAGTAATATCTATTTTGGCGTATTTTTCTTCTAAATACGAAATAGCATATTTTTGAGCCACCATTTTATCTAAAGAAAAAACAACCATTGGTATCTCACCTTTATAAAACGATCCATTTATTGTTACTATAGTCTTATTTTTTATATGAACCCATATATCTGTGCCAATTAGAGAAAGTCCTTCATATTTTTGAAAAAATCGAATGTGACTAAATCCCAATGTATCTTCTTCATTAAAAATCTGAACAAAGACATATTCCTCAGGAACTTTTAGAAAATTCTTCAGTAGTGTACTTGCATTTTCCTCCTCTGAAATAGGAATATTCACCTCTGAAAATATTTTATGTATATCTTGCCCCATTGAGACAATCACACAGAGTAAGATTAACATGACAGTGCTAATTATTTTTTTCATGATGCTATTCCGTTAAAATCATTTGTTTGCTACCAACCAATTTGCCATCTGTTACAAGACTATAGATATATAAACCAGCCTGTAATTCGTTGCCCAATATTGTTTCGGAAGTTGCTCCTCTACCTGACACGACAATAGCTTTCTCTTGTTTC
>JAZRVS010000148.1:0-2880 GCA_045599365.1 Bacteroidales bacterium | reverse complement strand
CGTGACGCACCATATACGGTAAAAGGTCAGGTTTTGCAAGTCGAGTATGATGAAGGTCATTTGGAAACGTTCATTATATCTGTTGGTGCACATAATTTCCTTGATATAGATGGAAATTTGGTAAGTGATGTTCCATCGGTTAACGAAAGAAATTTTGGAAGATTTATAGGTGGAACGTGTATGATACAAGATTCTATCTTCATGGTAGAAGCAGTGAGAGATGGTGTAAATGGTCTTCAAATACAATTACAGAACAATTATTCAACATCTGCGATAGATGTAGGAGAAGATGTAAGTGAACTAACAGTTCAAAAATCTTGGCAATTGGTATCTAATTTGGTAGAATGTTCGTTTGTTATGATAGAGAACATGGCAAATGCTGATAATTGGAAAATGGATGACTTGGGAGTAGCGAATGTTCTTGGCGTATCAGTACAGATTGCAAGTTCAGATTGGGAGGAACGTACAGAAACGATAGTTACAGAATCTGAGACATACGAGGAAACCACAAGAGGTATTTGGGATACGGCACGCATAACGCCATATCCAGAAAATGTTTCAGAAACGAATTTGTATCTGGTTGAGATGGATACGAAAGTCCTTCATAATCATCCGCAGTCGAGTGATGCAAATCCTGTATTCTGGGATAAGGGTTATGTGTATATTCATACATTGGAAGATGCAAATGGTGAACGAAAACAGTTGGATGTTGTATCAATAGTTTCCCAAGAAAATGAATGTTTGAAGCTTATAATACAAGATGATGAACGAAATATACAGACGGGGAATGGAGTTTCTGTACAGTTCTATCCGGGATATAGGGTGTATTTGTATGCAGATGACAATGTGGATTTTAATGAGACAAATCTGTTACCACAGGAAGGCGAAGGAGATAGAACAACGTATATGTCGGTTCGTGCAAAGGATACCGATATGCAGTACGAATCGGCTTTGGAAAAACCGGCTCTACTGCATTCGATGGAGATTACCGAGGCGTTACCTCCAGAAATGCCAATAGGTGGACTATATGCTACACGACCTGATTTCTACAACAAATCGATATATACGTTCCGTATACGATGCCAGCACATTCCGTATTCGGTTGCATTCTACAGGGCAAGCGAGCGAATGATTTTGGAAGCGTTGTACAAACCCGAAACCGTTCAGCAAATCAAAGCGGACTTGAAAGCATTGGGCGATGGCGAGTTTTTTACATCAAGATGGCAGAATCTGATAGATTTTGATTATAACTATTCTACGGAAGGTGGAAAATACTACGATGCGACTGGTTCTAATCCCGACGGTACTTTCCGTAAATTCCCAGCCGAGGACGGTTATCGTTTCCCGAAGCCAGACAGAGAAAAAGACGTGTTCGGCAGAGACTTGTTTGATGGACTGCAAGAGCCAGGTGCTGTACTTCCGAAAATGAAGGAAGCCATAATCAGTTGTTTCCTACCATTGACGGAGCAGCCGTTAATCTATGAATTTATATCGAAGGATAACAATTATGTGCCGACAAACAGAAAACAGAAAGTTCGTGATGTACACGGCGATATGCTGAAACCGAGCGATCCCGAATTTTGTCAAGCACCAATGGCAAAGGTTGTAACGCAAGGCAGTAATCCCGTGATACAATTCACAGATTTTAGCCTTGATGGTGCATCACGAAATTTCTATTTTTATTATGCAAGGGAGTTGAATAACACTATGCTAATAAGCGATGCAAGCCCAATATCCGGTCCAATTCAATTGGTTGATACAACGCCGTCGGAAGCACCGCAAATACTACAAATGAAGGTAAATCAATACGATGAATATGAGGAAACGGAACCTTCGGTTGCAATAACGGTGAAAACCGAAGAGAATGTGGATAAATACGTACTGTATAGGACACAGGATGCAACAAAATCATTCTCAATTCATTCTATGAAATCAATCTGCGAAGTTCAGAATGAGGATGATGAAGTTTTGTTGATTGACGATTTTTCTATAGATGAAAATATTCCGTATGGTGAACCATTGTATTACAAAGTGATAGGAATGCGAGAAATTGTATATGCCAACGTTCAGGGAGAACTTATACATGAATTTGTTCCCTCAAAAGCTGGCAGAGTTTTAATGGCAACAATGATAGATACGCAGAATCCAACAGCCCCAGAACTACGATATACGTACAATGAGGAAACAAGTAGCGATACGGAATTGAATGGTGTTATGTTGTCGTGGAATAAGGCAGTGTATGGAGCAACCTACTATGTGTATAAAATGAATGATGCAGGTAATTGGACGTTGTTGGACACAATAGTATCGAACGATGCGGAAATCAGTTATGCGATAGAAGAACCATTAGTCATAGCAGATGAGGATGGTAATCCATTGTATAACCGTTTTAAGGTAGAGGTTGAAAATGCAAGTGGCTTATTGAGCAAGAATGATAATACAATAGTATTTTAATTTTGATTATGAATAAGTTATATTTCTTTTCAGATGTAAGTTTATTGAAAGAACAGACAATATCTCAAACGTATGGTCCTGTATTTGGTAATGAATCGTATCAATATAATGTAACGTCGAAACATTCTTTTTATAGAAATGCAGAACTATATGCTGTATGCAATTCAAAATATGCTGTTATAAAACAATCAAATAAAAGATATACATTCGTGCTGCAACCAAAAGATAAATATCTTTTTCCTGGACTTTCAGTATCTTTTTTTGTGTATCGTAATGTAAGTCTGAATCAACTTAATGAAGATAAATGTATAGCGAATACAGATGATGAATTTATTTTATTATCGGAACTATTTGATAACAGTCTATATACATCTAAAATATATTCAATAGACGCAGGACAAAAAATAGGATTTGTAAATTCAGATG
>JAZRVS010000147.1:0-2099 GCA_045599365.1 Bacteroidales bacterium | reverse complement strand
TAAAAATATTTCTGTTCATTTCTTTTGTGCCGACAAAAGAAACGAACCAAAGAAAAGCTCTGCCGCGAACCTGCTTCACTAAAAAATCCCTGCATTACGCTACACAAAAAGAACTCGCTTTGCTCAAACAGCTTTTTGTGTTTAACGCTGCTTTCCGTGATTTTTTTTAACGCTCACCAGCTAATGCGGCAGGGTTTATCGTAAGCCGCAACACATTCTTTATTAGTTATCCAAGAATTATCATTGCTGTATTAACAGACCCTTCACTATCGTTCAGGGTGATGGCTTCGTTGGAGGACAGTCCAACAGACTACTTTAATCGTTAACATCTAATCTTTTACCATTTTTATGATATTTTCCTTTGGAAGTCCCATTTTGTTGAAGGCAAATAATCGTTTCCCTAAATCTTTGAAACTTGCACCAAAGTGATAGACAATGTCGTCAATAATCAAAAATCTATCGTGGAAATTTTCTTTGTATTTCCGTATTTCTATTGTCTTTTGTGGATATTGTTTATTGTGTAATTTGTGGATTGTTTCTATAGAATCGGTTATTTTCTCAGTATAAATTGTGGCAGAAACACTATCGTTTCTTGTGTTTAGTATGTCAAAAGTCGTTGCATTTATATAGCCATCAATTACGATAATTTCTTTTTGAGCTTGTTTTATCAAACTTTCTACAAATGCGCGCGCATCAAACACCTGTCCTTCGTGAAAAATTCCTTCAATAGGAGGTAATGAACTACGTATGAAGAAATCTATTTTCTCTTCTGCATAGAACATTCTTTTTTCTAATTGCATTATACGTTGATTGGTAAAATTATTTTTTAACAAAAGATTTTTTAATTGTTGTGTAGCCCATTGTCGAAAAATAGTCCCTTGTATACTTTTTACTCGATAACCTACGGAAATAATAACGTCTAAATTATAATAACAGACATTGTATGTCTTTCCATCTTCGGCAGTTGTTGCATTTTTTGCAACAACTGAAGAATAGTTTAATTCTTTTTCTTTGGAATCTGTTTTCCAAGGGATAATTCTCAAACAAACTCCACTTCTGTTGTTAAAAAGCGTATTCCACCAGACTTTAATACTGGTGTATTGATTCGTATATCGCAATCAATGACAAAAATACTGCCGTTACTTGACTTAATAATATTTTCATCGTGCATATCACTTAAATATATTTCGGGAGTTGCGTATGTCCAATTACGTGAATTTTTCAATTCAAAACCTAAACTCGTTACAAAACTCACGATTTCATCGTCAGACATCTGTAATCCTTGAATAAAAGACTGCTCTACTATTACTTTAAAGTCACCATCTTCGCTTCTTCCGAAACCAAGTACCCGAAGCTTGGTTTCGGGGAAATAGGTATTATGTAATGTTATTCTGTCGAGCGCAAGAACTGGCTGTATAAAGTAATCCAACCCTATTGATTTCACAAGAGACCCGTCATTTGCATACACAACAGCCTCTCCGCCTTCGGTAAGTTTTTCTCCTAATTGTTTGTTAAGTGTTTTATTGACATTATCAGTCCAGCAACCAGTGGCACGAGCCCACAATTCTATATTACGTTCTTGCTTCTTTCCAAGTTCGCACTCTTCTTTGAACGAGAGTTCTCTTTGATTTGTGATATCTGCTGAAACATCTGCTCCCGCGAGTATGGATGCAATGACATGCGTTGAACCTCCCGTTGTGCAGCCATACTGTTCGCACGATGAAAATCGCTTATATAAAAGTTTCCCTCTAATAAATTGTTCTGCATACGAATCCATTTTTTGCAAATTTTGAGAGGTAAATCCTTCTTTTAGAATTGCACGTATTGATTCCCAAAATTCGTTGTTTGACATATCATTTCTTTGCACAAATATATTGTTTTTTACGGAAAAGAGTTTAGAAATAAGAATTAAGAATGTAGATACGTCGATTTATCGCGTCTCAAAGAATAATACCGCTATTGGAACGGTCATTCCGAACGGAGTGCAACGCAGTGAAGAATCTGTTTACATAAAAATATTTCTGTTCATTTCTTTTGTGCCGACAAAAGAAACGAACCAAAGAAAAGCTCTGCCGCGAACCTGCTTCACTAAAAAATCC
>JAZRVS010000146.1:0-34826 GCA_045599365.1 Bacteroidales bacterium | reverse complement strand
ATTAATTTTTGCGATACCTCCAAATTCAGCTTCCTACGGCCTGTTGGAGGTATTCTTTTTATCTACATCTAAGATACGAAATTTTAACACATTAACAATCAATTGGTTTGGAAATTTTCAACATTTCCCGACAGTCCCTAATTACCAACGAAAAATTACTTCTGCGACTCCCATTTATCCATTTCCTTAATCATGTGCATCAAACCACGAGAATTGTGGTATGGACATTTCCATTGTCCCATCTTGGCTTCTTCGTCAACAGGAAACCCATCATTGTCAATTCTCCAGAACCATTCTCCATGTACTCTATCAATAAGATTTTCACGAATATAGACCCACTGTTGCAAAGCTAATTTTCTATATTCTTCTTTTCCTGTCATATCAAACGCATTGGCAAGACCTTCAACGGCTTCTATTTGCACCCACCAATGTCGGTCGGTATCTATTTTCTTCGTTTTGGGGAAATATTCATACAATGTTGAATTTGTTTCTTTGTCAAATCCTTCTGCGACAAATGTTTCAACCATTGCGAGAATTTTTGGACGAATTTCATTCAACAATTCTTTGTCATCAATCATTTCTGCCGCTTCCCAAACCAACCACGTTGATTCAATGTCGTGTCCGTATGAAAATTCGCTTGTTTTAGGTTTCCAATCTTCTGAAAAAAAGATAGTTACGTGATTTTTGTCATTCAGAATTTTATTCATATAAATCTGAATTTCCTTTTTCAAAGCAACTTTAACTCGTTCGCTTTTTGTAGCTTCGTACAATGTAGTGTAAGCCTCTAAAACGTGAAGATTGGTGTTCATTCCTTTCGGCTCATTCAAATCTTTATCACTCAAACGAACATCGTCGAGTTTTTCCCAAGACTCAGAAAAAGCTTCAAAATATCCGCCATTCTTTTTGTCATAACAAATTGATTCAAGTTTATCAAATAAATTCAAAGCTATATCCAAAGCTGACTTATCGTTGAACGCAAGTGCATATTCAGAATATGCATAAATAGAAAATGCTTCGGCATACACTTGCTTTTTATTTACAACAACTTTGCCTTTGCAATCTGTTTCCCAATACACGCCACCATTTTTTTTGTCTAAAAAATGATTCTCAATGAACGAGCGCGCAATATCAGCATACTGCTTGTAATCGTTATTCTTGTAAAATCGACAAGCCGCAGAAAAAGTCCACAAGATTCTGGAATACATTATTATCCCTTTATTTGCGTCTGGGTTAGGTGTTCCATAGTGATCCATTTCGCCATAGAATTGACCCGTTTTTTTGTCTATCGCCTTTTCTGACCAAAACGAAAGAACATTTTTAAGTTCTTTCTCTAATTCTGCTTTTAAAGACTTGTACATATTTCTACTTGTTATTGCGAATAAGACTAATAATATTTTCAACAGACTTTCCTGTTCTAAATCCATCGGCAGGAGTATTCATGCAATAATCCACCAAGCGATTTATTGTACTCACTGCCACGTGCATTCGTGTATCAGAAGATGCATAATAAATGTATACTGTACCATCTTCATCAGCAATCCAACCATTAGAAAAAGCAACATTCGATACATCGCCAATTCGTTCTGCGTCTTGTGGAGCCAAGAAATATCCGCAAGGGTGAGCAATAACCTTATCTGGACGTTCCAAATCTGTCAAAAACATATACAACACATATCTCAGACCTGCAGCCGTATTTCTCACACCATGAGCAAGATTCAACCAACCTTTTGATGTACGTATTGGAGCTGGTCCCATGCCATTTTTCAATTCATAAATTGTATGGTATGCCTTATTGCTAAAAATATGTTCATCTTCAATTATTGGATTATTCATATCTGTGATATATCCAAACCCAATACCACCACCTGAACCAACTTCTATAAATCCATCTTGTGGTCTTGTATAAAGCGCATATTTTCCATTTACAAAATGGGGAAACATAACAACATTCCGTTGCTGACCACTATTTGAAATTAAATCTGGGAGACGTTCCCAATTTTTTAAGTCCTTTGTACGAACAACACCAGCATTAGCAACTGCAGAACTAGTATCGCCAACTGGAGCATTCGGGTCTTTTCGCTCTGTACAGAATATGCCATAAATGTAGCCATCATCATGTTGCGTCAAACGCATATCGTACACATTGATATCAGGGTCATCGGTCTCTGGCAAAAGAATTGGTTCGTCCCAAAAACGAAAATTATCAATTCCATTAGGACTTTCTGCGATAGCAAAATAAGACTTTCTATCCCATCCTTCAACACGAGCGCACAAGATATACCTGCCATTGAATTTTATTGCACCCGCATTGAATACGGCATTTACACCAATACGCTGTATAAGCATAGGATTTCTTTCCAAATTCAAGTCATACTTCCAATTTAACGGGATGTGTTTATCTGTCAAAATAGGATATTCAAATCGTTGGTATATGCCATTATAATCTCGTGAAGGCACATTCTTTTTTGTTACCAACGTCTCATATTCTTGTTGAAGGTCAGCAAGTTTTGATTTTGAATCTTGAGAAAAAAAATCCATACTTATTTATTTTATATTAAAACTATGTGTACAATCCGCCATTTATAGAAATGACTTCGCCTGTAATATACGCAGCCTTATCGGACACCAAAAATGCCACTAAATCAGCCACTTCCTCTGGTTTTCCAAATCGTCCAACAGGTATCATTTTTTTCAATTCTGCTTCAGGTAAATCTTGAGTCATATCGGTAGCAATAAATCCAGGAGCAACAGCATTTACCGTAATCTTTCGTGATCCAATTTCTTGAGCCAAAGCTTTAGTCGCTCCAATCAAGCCAGCCTTTGCAGCAGAATAATTCGCCTGCCCAGCCAATCCTTTTATTCCCGACAACGAAGCTACGTTCACTATTCTACCACATCGTTTCGTTATCATTCCCTTGAGAACTCTACGAGTAACGTAAAAGAAAGAATCAAGATTTGTACGCAACACGTCATTCCACTCCTCATCTTGCATAAACACCATCACTGCATCTTTTCTAATGCCTGCATTGTTAACCAAAACGGCAATAAAATCCTCAGGGTGAGCGTCTTGCCATGCCGTTATGGCATCGTCTATAGATTTTGCATCCGAAACGTCAAACGGCAACAATTCTGCTTGTCCACCTTCACTTTCAATTTGCTGTTTTACTTCAATAGCAGCCTGTTCGTTTGAACGATAATTGATAAGAACAACATAGCCTTCTTTTGCAACTGCCAAACTTACAGCACGACCAATACCTCGTGAACCACCTGTTACTAATGCGTATTTCATATATTAAATGTTAGCGTTTTTTAGATATTCTATTAACGTAGCCATTTCTTCATATTTTGGACTATCGTCAACAAAAACTGGAACCATTTTACGAACATCATTATAAAATGCTCGCGTTGCCGATGAAAGTTTATCTTCTATTTTCAAACAATCAACAGCCTGAACCAATGCCATACAATGAATTGACGCAACTTGAAATGCATTCTCCACAACGCGTTTTGCTATCAAAGCGGAATTTGTTCCCATTGAAACAATATCTTGATTGTCATTATTGTTTGGAATAGAATGTACGTACATTGAATTTGACAATGTTTGCGATTCTGCCGTTGTTGACGTTGCCGTGAATTGAGCAGCTTGCAATCCGTAGTTCAAGCCAAGTTTTCCAAGATTTACAAATGGTGGCAAAATTCCGTTGATTCTGTCGTGGAACAAGTAATTCAATTGACGTTCCATAAGCATAGTCATTTTCGTAACGCCAATTTTCAACTTATCCATTTCAAAAGAAATATAATCGCCGTGAAAATTTCCACCATGATATACATTTTGTGTTTCCACATCAACAATTGGATTGTCATCAACGGAATTATATTCGTTTACGATAACTTTTTCTGCATTGTCTAATGCATCCGAGATTGGACCTAAAATTTGAGGAACACAACGCAAAGAATAATATGGCTGAACTTTCACATCATCAGAAATGTGAGACGCAGTTGTTTTTTTGCGATATAATTCTTTTTGTCGATCGCGCATACACTTACTGTCTTTCAATATTTCGCGCATCCACGCAGCTACTTTCTGTTGACCTTCATGGAACTTGATATTATTCAATTCTGGACTTAAAAAATCATCGTAAGAACCTGCAATTTCGTTCATCATCGAAGAAAACAACAAATTCCAACGAAGTAATTTTTGAGAATAAATTAAATTGACAACACCAATCCCTGTCATACATGCTGTTCCGTTTACAATCGAAAGGCCATCACGACCACGCAATTTCAACGGCTGCAATTTTTCAATTTTAAAAACTTCGGCAGTTGGACGTTTTTCGCCTTTATAAAACACAAATCCTTCACCAATCAACGAGAGTGCCAACTGAGAAAGCTGAACCAAATCGCCACTTGCGCCAACACTTCCATGTTCTGGAATTAACGGATAAATGCCACGATTGAGGAATTCTTGCAATTGCTTTGCACAATCAAGATGAATACCCGATTTCCCTTGAACAAACGTCATATAACGAGCAAACATAACTGCTCGCACATACAATTCGGAAAGTGGTTCGCCCGCTCCACACGAGTGAGATCGAATAATATTGTATTGCAAATCGTTCATGTCGGCATCGCTAATTAGATATTGAGCCATAGGCCCAAATCCAGTGTTGATACCATAAATCACTTTATTCTTTAAAAATGATTCAAGAAAATTATAACTCGTTTCTATTTTCTCTACTTCCTTCTTACCGATTTTCAATTTCTTGCCATCAAAAACGATGGATTTTATAGTTTCCAAAGTTATCATTTCACTACATTTTAACACTTCCATATTGAAGTAACACAAAGGTACAAATTAAAACAGAATAACGTGTATTCTCCCTATCTTTATTGCATAAATCTCTTTTCTAACAAAGTAATTGGAGCATCTACAATTTGTGAAATTTCAAATTCTTTTTTTGATAAACAGTACTTCAAATTTCGTTCAAATACCTTTGCAATTGAGCCTACAAAACTTATCGTTTTACTCATTGGAAATCTTGAAGCATACACATTTGTAAATTCATCAAACGCATCATTTACAATACCTTGCAATTGTTCATCATCTTGATTTTCGGACAAAAAAGGAACGAAACTTGCCAAAAAAGCATTTGCACGTGGTTGTTTATAAAGTTTCTCAAGTAAATCGGAAACAGTCAAACTATAGGTATTCTGAAATTTCTCAATAATATAAGGAGATAATTGTTCTTCAAAAATAGCTTTTAGCAGTCGTTTTCCTAACGATGCCCCACTGCCAGCATCGCCGAGTATAAATCCCAATGATGGTAGTGGCGTTTGCAATGAAGCTGGTCCTTGCCAAAAACCAATATTCATTCCAGTACCCAAAATAGCTATAATTCCCGCTTCTCGCGGACCATAACAAGCAAATCCTGCACCAAATAAATCAGACTCGACCGCGATTTTTGCATTTTTAAATATCAATTGCAAACCTTTTCTTATTGTACTTTTTGATTCTACTCGACCACATCCAGAACCGAAAAAATGGACTTCTATAATCGCATCTATATCAATATTTTGAGGAATATTTTTAGAAACTTCTTGTTCTACTTGTTCTGAAGATACAAAATACGGATTCAGCCCTATTGTTTTGAAACGAATTATTTCTTGACCATTTATACAAGACCAATCTGTTTTGGTTGAACCACTATCAGCAATAAGTATCATATTGAACGTAATATTGTTTTAAACATTCCAAATTGATTCGTAAATTTAGCGAACAATGCAGACTCAAAATCATTTTGATAGGATTTTTGGAATATTTCAAAATTATCATCTTCATTAAAACGTACTTGTAGTGCGAAACAATCATCAGCACCTTGTTGTGCATTTACTTGAAATAAATCAGCCGAAGAAACCAATGGACACGCTTGTAACAATGGAATATATTCCTGTTTTATCCATTCCAAAGCCGATTGTTGCAAACTATCGGCAAATGACAATGTAAGGTTTATTATTATCATAATCGCTTATTTTGATTTGCTAAACTAAAATAAAGTAATATGAAAACTATTGAACTAAATTCTCCAATGATAGTTGTTACAGCATTCACAGCATAACCCGCAATAATATTTTTTTCTGGAATAAGATTTGAAAATAAAAGGGACAAAAGAATTACTGCAATATACGTCAAATAAACTACAGCATATCCCTGTTTCCAATTAGTTTTTACAAGCGTAAAACAGCGGATAAGACTCAATGTTGGAGATTGATTACTAAAAAGTACATCAAAAACTATTAATATTGCTATTGGAAATACTAAAAAGCCAGGAATATAGAAAAGAGAAAAGCCAAGCATGACAAGTAACAACATCAAAATTATTGATTTGAGCGCAGACCACCACTTTTCACTAATAAAATCCCACGCTGAATTTAGCGTAATTGATTTATTCTCAATATAATATTGAACATACATTGTAGAAAGCAGAACACCAATATATTTTGCAAATAAGGAAAATAATAATGCTAATTTCATATCATTCCCCATTTCAAAACTTTCAATAAAAATAGGAACACCTTTATTCAGAAAAAATACTCCCAACAAAGCAAACGGCAACACACCAATAGTCAGTATTAGTGTCAATTGTTTCCATTCTGTCTGTAGAAACAGCCAAAAATCGCTAAAGATTTCTTTGCTTGTTCGCTCTCTATTAAAGTCTATTTGCTGTTGAAATTCCATATTTATCGTTTATCTTTTTTTATTTTCTTTGCTAATTGTCCACAAGCAGCAGCTATATCTTTTCCTTTTGAGAATCGAACATTCACAATTAAATTTAATTTTTTTAGGAATTCCACAAACGCATCAAGTGTTTGACTATCAGACTTTTGGTATTTTGATTTGTCATGAGCATTAAATTCAATAATATTGATTTTCACAGGGAATCTTTTAGTAAATTCAGCTAAATCACGAGCATTTTGAATAGAATCGTTCACCCCCTTTAGGAGCAAATATTCAATCGTAATTCTACTGCCTGTTTTTTCATGATAATATACCAACGCTTCACTCAACTTTGCTATTGGATTTGTCTTATTTATTGGCATTAATTGCGTTCGTAACATATCTTTTGGAGCATGAAGAGAAATCGCCAAATTGCACGCAAAATTATCATCAGCTAACTGTTTTATATGCCTCACTATGCCCGACGTGGACAATGTTATTCGTGATGGAGCAAGACCAACTGTTTGTGGTTCAGTAAGACGAGCAATGGAATCCATCACATTTTTATAATTCATCAATGGTTCTCCCATGCCCATATACACGATGTTAGAAATTCCATTTCCACCTTGTTCACGAGCAATAGCATCCATAGAAAAAAACTGGTCGGTAATTTCACCTACAGACAAATTTCGCGTAAAACCAAGACTTGCTGTTGCACAAAAAGAACATTGCATTCCACAGCCAACTTGTGTTGAAATACACGCAGTCATTCTATCTTTTGCAGGAATTAGTACACCCTCAACAATATTTCCATCATTTAACGAGAATGCAAACTTTTGAGATCCATCAGAACTTTTTTGTGGCGTTACAATCTTCACAGTTTGGAAAAAATATTTTTCAGATAATTGTTCTCTCAATTTTTGAGAAAGATTTGACATATCATCAAAGGAACGAACACGTTTTTGCCAAATCCATTGCCACAATTGCGTAACACGAAACTTTTTCTCGCCCAACTCTGTAAGTTCGGCTAACAAACTTTCAAAAGAAAGGGATAATATATCTTGTTTTTGCATACGTGAAATATTTGTACCTACCCTATCATAAAAAAAAAGGGCATCGTTAAAAAACAACGCCCTTCCACTATTCAAATAAAAAATTAAAATCCAGTTTTTGGAGTTACCATTTCTTCTATCATAATACCAACGCAACCTTGATTTGTTGTTTTTGCAACGAAACCGCTATTGCTTGCTGGAGTTTTTCCAGATTGATCATCAGGAATCGCAACGACAATATAAATCATACGACCTTCAAGAACTGAAATTTCAAAATCTTTCACATAATTAAATTCAGCATTATCATAAAGTTTCGTATTTGTTTCGTAATCAATAATTTGCATTTGTATTTTACTACCAAGATGTTCTTCATCTAAACAAACTGAGAAACGATAGTCTTTACCTGCATTTATAATATATTTAATTCTCGACTCTTGTCCTTTTCTCATTATTGCGCTGCGAGATTCTGGAGAAACTGTATAACCACTTGTTGGTAAAGCTTGACATTTTTTCTTGTGAAAATCATAGCAGCCTTGCGCATAAGAATTAGAACAAAGTAATCCAAACATTACAAAAGTTACGATACCAATTATTTTTTTCATTTCTTTACAATTTTAACGGGTCAAAAGTAATTATTTTTTTTTTCATAACCGCAGAGATTACGCAAATATATTAACACATTTATAACAATCAACGATAAACAATGTCGGTTACAACTTCTTTTTGCATCTCATCATTGATACGTTGTATGACATCTGACTTTCTCAATATCAACTCATTTCGGATAGTTGAAGACTGTATAGAAATGACTAATGTTTTTCTATTCAACACTATTGACAAAGCCGATTTTGCCAACAATTCACCTACAATTGACTTCCATTTTTGTTTTACCTGAAGTTCGTGCAATCGCCACGAAACCAACGGATTAATTGTAAGTATAGAATCTGGTTCAACCCACGGACGAGTTTTCAATTCATCCTTTTTATTAGGAAACTGCGAAACAGCAATATTCATCACCGAAGCAATCTTCCGTATGTGTTCTTTTTCCATCTCTATTCTTTTTTTATTGTTCGTAATGCAACAATTCGCTGATATAGCGTTGGATGAGAAAAATAACAAAAAACATACCAAGGATGAGGAGTCAAATTTGAAAGACTATGTTTAGTGAGTTTTTTCAGTGCATTTTCAAGTTCCACTGGACTATAATTTTCACCAGAAAATCTATCTGCTTGATATTCATTTTTACGAGAAAACGCATTCAAGGCAAGACCGATAACGAATGATATTGGAGTATATAAAATACTAAAAACATAAAAAGATGCGTAACATTTATCTGGACTATATTCTATACCCAAGACCTCTGTAAACGAAGGTTCTGCGAGAAACAATCCAAACAAACACAACAATATACCCATTTGTAATATTGATGAAGCCAACATCATCAATGTGTGTTTCTTTTTGTAATGTCCAATTTCGTGGGCAAGCACTGCTACAATTTCTTCTATTGACAAATCTTTTATCAATGTATCATACAATACTATACGTTTTTTAGGACCAAATCCACAAAAATACGCATTTGCCTTTGTTGAACGTTTTGAACCATCTATCACATAAATATTATCCAATTTGAATCCAGTTTTTGTACTAAAATTGAATATTGCATTTTTCAAATCGCCATCTTCAAGTGGAGTTTGTTTATTAAACAACGGAACGAATACTGTTGAATAAAACATGTTTATTAACACCAAAACAATTGAAATTGCAACCCAAGCAACAATCCAAAAATTTTCGCCGAAATACATAACAAGCCATAATAATCCTGCTAATATACCTCCACCCAAAATCAACGTAACCATCCACGATTTTAGAGTATCGAAAATGAATGTTTTATGTGTCATTTTATTGAAGCCAAATTTTTCTTCAATTACAAACGTGTTGTACCATTCAAATGGCAACGCAAGAATATCCGATGCCCATGTTAAAATACCAAAGAACAACAAACCAGAAAGAATGGGACCACAATTAAATGTATCTGCAATCCATTTATCAAGAACGCCATATCCTTCAAATAGAAACAAAGCCATAACCAATAAAAAACTTATGGTACTTGTCCAAAATCCAATTGTTGTTTTTGCTTTTTCATAATTCTGCTGCTTCACATAAGTCTTTTCATCATAAATATCAGCAACTTCTTGAGGGACAACAACATTTCGTTGTGAACTATCAAGATAGTTCAACACACGTTCTATCACGTAATCTATCACTATGATAGCTATGATAATCCAAAATAATACTGTTACATTCATAACTTTATAATTTAGTACATCGTGACTTATATGAGACGCGATAAATCGCCCCTCTTAATTCTTAATTCTTAATTCTTAATTCTTAACTCTTAATTCTTAACTTCAAATACGATAAATATCCAGCCAGCGAAGTTATTAAAAATAATGCACCTGCTGCTATTACAGCAAAAGAAAATGTATATGTATCGGATAAGAATCCAATAAAAGGTCCAACAATAGAAAACCCCATTCGGATCAACAAATCTCTCACAGACAAGACTGTTGCTCGGATTTCAGAATCACAATAATTTTGAATTAATTCTTTCAAAACTGGTGTTGCAAATCCTCGAACGAAATAAAATAAAACCGCAAATGCGAGAGCCACAAACACAGAAGGAACACTTAATGCAAAATACCCTAATGGTAATAATAATACTATTAGAAATACCATTTTTTTTATTCCGAAGATTTTTTCCAATGAAGCAGAGAACAAAGAAGAAAGAGCAACCATAAGATTGAGTGCAACCCAAATGATTGTTGTTTGTATTTCAGAAAATTGATTTTCAACAAAATACGTTTGTACAGTCCAAGCCATTGTAAGAGTAGCAACACCTGTAACAGATGACAAGAGCGTTGTTCTGCTTAAACCTGGATGCTTAAATAAGGCAAAACAACCAATATCAAAGACCTGTTTGAATGATTTGTGTAACAACTTTTCTCGAGATGGTTCTACCAACAAGCAAGCCGCAGGAACAGCAATAAATGCTATCAAAGCTTGGTTCCAAAAGACTTCATTATACGAGAAGACCGTTGCAATTGAACCACCAACAAGCGCTGCAGTTGTTTCTGCCAAACAACCCAAAGATGTTACTCGACCTTCATATTTAAGATATTTTTCCTGATTTTGACTTTGCTGCAATGAGTCGTACAACATAGCAGAATCAGTACCCGAAATACAACTATTCCCTATTCCCATAATAGCTTCCGCAATAAAAAAAGACCAAAAACAATGAATAGAAGAATACAACAAGAAACCTACCGATGCAAGTATGGTTCCGACAATTAAAGTTTTTTTGCGACCAATTACATCTGCCAAGTAACCAGAAGGAATTGCAAACAAAGCGCTTGCAAAGGAATATGCCGCTTGAAGAATAAAAATTTCTGTTGCAGACAATCCGTTTTCTGCATAAAAAAGCCCTATAATAGGCATATAGAGCATAAACCATTTTGCACAACGAATAATGTAAAGTTTAGGAATATTTCCTTCTACGCTCATTTGTTCATTTGCAATCGTTCAACATCTAAAGAAACGTGTTGAAAGTTTTGTTTTAATTTTTGATTGGCACGAAATTTTCGCATTTCCTCACATTTTGCACATTTAATACCTCGTTTATGCATTTCCTTATTGCGACTAATTTCAGTCTCAGGAAATGGTTTTTTGAAGAAAAAAATATTAATACCAAGGCCCAAAAAAGCCAAAGCAACTAAAACCAAAACTGCAAGAAAAGTGTACATAATATAAAAAGGAATGGTTTTAAAACCATTCCTACAATATGTTATTTATTTTTAACCATTACGGTATCTATCATACCATATTCTTTTGCTTCTGCAGATGTCATCCAATAATCGCGATCGGAATCAGCTGCAATTTTTTCGTATGGATGCCCAGTATGAAGCGCAAGGATATCATACAATTCTTTCTTTAATTTTTGAATTTCCTTCACCGTTATTTCCATATCAGAAGCTTGTCCTTGAGCGCCACCAAGTGGTTGATGAATCATTACTCTTGAATGTGTCAATGCCATTCTTTTACCTTTAGCACCACCAGCCAACAACACTGCAGCCATAGAAGCGGCCATACCAGTACAAATTGTTGCCACATCTGCGTTGATATATTGCATTGTATCATAAATTCCCAAGCCTGCCGATACTGAACCACCAGGAGAATTTAAATAAATTTGAATGTCTTTTGATGAATCTGCAGATTCCAAATACAAAAGTTGTCCTTGTACAATATTAGCCACGTAATCATCTATTGGTGAACCAAGAAAAATGATTCTATCCATCATTAACCGTGAAAAAATATCCATAGATGCAACATTCAATTGACGTTCTTCAATAATTGTTGGAGATATGTAACTTCCCTCCATAGCCGACACATATTGGTCTAGAACCAATCCATTAATACCTAAATGTTTTGTCGCAAATTTTCTAAAATCGTTTTGCATAGTCATTAAATTTAATCCACACTAAATTTACTGCCAATTGTACCATTGTCAAGTTTGTGTGAGAAAGTATTTTTTACAAAAATAACATTTTTTGCGATACACAAAAACTTTCTTTCCTTCTATACCATCATTTCAATTGGGTAATGACATACATCTTGGCAGTAATTTAGTTGTCAGTTGCCTGTTATCAGTTGTTAGACAAATCTCTTTGTGTAATCAACAGACCATTATGGAAATCAAACTGAAAACTGAAAACTGACTACTGATACATGATTACAAATGATTGTGTAACCAACTTGTATATTATTTCCTTCAATTAAATGGGAATCGTTTATATTTCGAGTATTCGGACTTCAGCATTTAAAAAAGAAGGTATTTCTTTGTACGAACAGCCTTGGTTCGCAGCCAATAGGTTTCTTGCAAATTGTCCGTGAGTAACAAGTAGAATTGCATTGTCGTTATAATTCACCTTTAGATACTTCAGTACATTTTGAGCCCTTTGATAAATTTCATCATCTGTCTCGGCAGAATCAGGGAAATTCCATTTCCCATCTTTGTAATATTTTTCTTTTGCTTCGGCAATAGTTATGCCTGTATATTTTCCCCAATCGCGTTCTCGAAGCACTTGCATAGGAATAATCGGCACATTGAGAGCATCTGCTAATATGTGAGCAGAATCCATTGCTCGTTTTAAGTCGCTTGAAACAATACGAGAAAATGAAATTTTTTGACTCACCAAATCTTCTGCTGTCATTCGGACTTGTTCTATACCTTGTGGAGTGAGTGTCCCAGGTAGATGTCCCTGCAATATATGAAGGCGATTTTCTTCGGTTTCACCGTGACGAACAATATATAGTTTCATATTTGTATGGCTCGTAAATTCTATGCAAAGATAACATAATCAATGAAAGACATTTGAAATGATTAGAATCTAAAAGGGAATTTATGTATGAAGTTTCGCAAAAAATAGGTTAATGACATACATCTTGTCAGCAATTTAGTGGTCAATTACTAGTTAACATTGTCAGACGAATCTCTTTGTGTAATCAACTTACCTTTATGGAAATCAAACTGAAAACAGACTAGTGACTTCTAATTACAAATTTTTGTTACATTTGCATATTAAATATTGGAAAATGAAACTAAAATTCTCCCTTATAACAATTGCAATATTTTGTAGTACAATAATTTACGCCCAAACAAAAAGTAGCGTAATTGAAACCATAAACGACTCAAAATACTACATTCACACAGTACAAGCTAAAGAAACATTTTATGGTATCAGCCGATTATATGGCGTTTCCATTGATGATATTCAACATTGCAACGACAACCTCAAATCACTCTCTATTGGGCAACAAATACGCATTCCCTATTCAGAACCCAAAAACGAAACTACACCGCAATACAATGGTGGAGAAATCATAACTCAAAATGGTCAATTGCTCATCGTTCATATCGTACAACCAAGCGAAACAATTTATGCAATAGCTCGTTTGTATCAAGTATCGGCAGGTCAAATTATCTCTGCAAATCCCGTATTGGTATATAACACTGCACTATCTATTGGTCAGCAAATTTTTGTTCCAACAACAGAAGAAAAATATAAAGAAATTCAAAAAATCAACGAGCAAGCTCAAATAAATTTTGCCAACGCAACAACAATAACCAACGCTACCATGTGCGACTCTACCACAATAGACGCACTCAATGATTCTACAACTGCATTTGAGCATCCATCTATGAATATCTCCTTGCTGTTACCTTTCTACCTTGATAAGAATGCGACTCAAAATGATGCTGATGTTATAAACAAACCGCAACAAATCTACGAACATACGTATCAATTTTTGGAATATTACGAAGGTGTTTTGATGGCTTTAGACACACTAAAATCAATGGGAATTTCTGTTGTTCTAAATGTTATTGAATCAAATAACGACTCTGCAAATACCAACATAAACAAAATAAGCACTCACACAGATTTAATTTTTGGTCCTGTTTTTCCAAAGACATTCCCTGCAGCAGCTGCTTTCGCCAAACGGCACTCAATTCCTATTATTTCGCCTCTTTCGGCAGAAGAAACAAATGTTACCAATCCTTTTGTAATCCAAATGAATACGCCACAAAAATATCGTTACAAAGCAATGGTACAACACATTTTAGCAAACAACGCAAATTGTCACGTATGCATTATTTATAACAATGAACTACTAGAGAAAAAAAGTGTTACTCAATGTAAATCAGCGTTTAACGAACAAAAAGGTGCGTTAGATTCTAAACATATATCTTTTGAAGAACTATATTACCCAACGGTTGGCGCTGCTGGATTAGATAAAGCCTTGACTAAAAAAGAGAAAACTATTGTTGTTGTTCTTTCTAAACAACAAGCTTTTGCAAACAACATTGTTACCAAATTATATCAATCGTCAAAAAAACATACTATTGATGTTTGGGGGCTTCCACAATGGGAAACATACGAAAATTTGGAACTTGATTTCTTATTCGATTTAAATTTTAAATTGGTTACAAATTCTGAAATTGACTACAATTCACCTGCAGTAAATCAATTTATTTCTGTTTATCGTGAAAAATACAAAGGTGAACCCACAAAATTCAGTTTTCTTGGATATGATCAAATGCTCTTTTTTGCAAAGTTATATGCAACAAGTTCCGACTTTATGACGGATTTACAAACAGCAGAAAATACTAAAGGTTTAGTTGAAAATTTCCAATTCTTGAAAAAAGATGGTGCAACAACAAATACATCTTCATATATTATAGAATATGAAAAAAGCACATTCACAAGAAAAACAACCTTGTCAACGAAATAAATAAAATGACAGAAATTGAAAAAATGCGACAACAACTGCCGTACGATTTTTACGATCCAACAATTCTTGATAGTTGCACGCACGCAAGAAATACGCTAAAAAAATTCAACAATCTAACGATGCACGATACGGATTATCGTGCTACTTTAGAAGATTTGATTCCTAATTGTCCCAAAGACACATACGTTTTACCACCATTTCATTGCGACCATGGGAATGGCATACAACTGGGGGAAGATGTTGTAATAAACTATAATTGCACATTCCTTGATGGAGGCAAAATAACAATTGGTAATCACGTAAAAATTGGTCCAAATGTTCAATTATACACACCTCAACATACTATTGATGCTGAAGAACGGAGAAAGCCTTTGGTAACAAATTTTCCCATTACTATCAACGATGATGTATGGATTGGCGGGAACTCTACTGTGTTGCCAGGTATAACAATTGGAGCAAGAACAATAATTGGAGCAGGCAGTGTTGTAACAAAAGACATTCCAAGCGATTGCTTAGCTGCTGGAAATCCGTGTAAAGTCATAAAAAAACTAAAATAATGGCATCTCCAGCAGTCTTAGGCAGAGGGAACCTACGAAACCTCTTGATAGCATATTCGGGACCAGCAATCCTGGCAATGATGGCTTCGTCCATTTACAACATTATTGATAGTATTTTCATTGGTCGTGGTGTCGGTGCATTAGCTCTTGCGGGCTTAGCAATCACAATGCCAATAATGAACCTTTCTGCCGCATTTGGAGCAATGGTTGGCGCTGGAGGTGCGACACTAACATCAATAAAAATGGGGCAAAGAGACTATGATGACGCTACAAAAGTCTTGGGAAATGTTATCTCTTTAAACCTTATATTAGGTTTTTCACTGATGTTTTTAGGTCTCTACTTCATTGATGACCTACTCTACCTTTTTGGTGCAAGCGATGAAACCATACCATACGCTCGCGATTTTATGCAAATCATATTACTTGGAAATCCAATCACTCACCTATACCTTGGACTAAACAACGAAATTCGCGCTTCTGGTTACCCTCAAAAAGCGATGCGAATAACATTGCTAACAGTTATTATTAATGCTGTTTTGGCTCCAGTCTTTATATTTGTTTTTAATTGGGGTATCCGAGGTGCAGCATTAGCAACAGTATCAGCACAAGCCGTAGCTCTAATCATCGTTCTCATTCACTTTACAAACAAAGAGAATTTTCTTCATTTCAAAAAAGGTAGTCTCCGCATTGATAAAAGAATTACAAGTGGTATTCTGTCTATTGGAATGGCTCCTTTCACACTCCATTCTTGTTCTTGCATCATTATCATACTCATTAACAACCAATTAGCAAAATACGGTGGTGATATGGCAGTTGGAGCATACGGCATTGTAAACAGACTTACAATGCTTTTTGCAACCATTGTAATGGGTCTCAACCAAGGTATGCAACCTATTGCTGGTTTTAATTATGGTGCACAAATATACTCTCGCGTTCGCAAAGTTTTGGGATTAACTATTTCTTTTGCAACAGTTGTAATGCTTTTTGCTTTTGCAGTTGGAGAATGTTTTCCTCGACTTATGGTTCAAATTTTTACCGATGATGAAGATTTAATTGCTCAATCAATTGTTGGGTTACGAATGGTTGTCGCACTTTTCCCTGTTGTTGGATTCCAAATGGTTGCTTCAAATTTTTTCCAATCAATTGGTAAAGCTCCTATGGCAGTACTTCTTTCGGCATCGCGTCAACTATTGATTTTGATTCCACTTTTGATTATCTTACCCAACATATTTGAAACATTCGGTGTGTGGATTTCATTACCAATTGCAGACGGTTTATCAACTATACTGGCATTCTTTCTTTTGAAAAAAGAAATGAAAAAATTTAGCAAATTAGAAGACAAACCTTTTACTCTTGAACCAACAGAAAAATAAAAATATGGAAAACCTCATTATTAGCATCGGACGACAATTTGGTAGCGGAGGACGCGTAATAGGCAAAGCCCTCTCGCAAAGACTCAACATAGATTACTACGACAAAGAATTGTTAGTCTTAGCGGCAAAAGAAAATGGAATAGCACCAGAATTCTTTGAAAATACTGATGAAAAATCTATGTCGCTATTAGAACACGCATCTCATTGGTTTGAAAATATTAGCGCTGGCAATTTCTTCAACAATAGCATTCTATCAAACGATGCAATGTTCCAAATGCAAGCTGATACCATTCGGAAATTGGCAGAAGAAAAATCGTGTATCATCGTTGGTCGCTGCTCCGATTACGTACTTCGCAATCATCCCAATTGTGTGAGTATTTTTCTTCATTCCAGCGAACAAGAACGTGCAAGACGCATTTCGCAACGAATGAATATTAGCGAAGCTGAAGCAATTTTAAAAATGCACGAAGAAGATAAAAAACGTGCTGCCTACTACAATTTTTATTCAAACAAAATCTGGGGAGATTCTGCCACTTACAATTTATCTATTGACGTTTCAAAATTAGGAGAAGAAGGAACGCTTGAATTTATTCTCAACTACTTAGAAATGAGAAAAAAAACACGCTAATACATCTTGATAGTAAATTGAGATGAGAAATAGCATCATATTGTATTCCAACTATGATTAATTACGTTCCTATTTCTTCTTGAGTTTTTTTACATTCTGCGTCTCAAAATAGGCATTGGAAATATTAAAATACAATGGTTCCGATCCATTCCCATAGCGCTTTATAATTACTCCATCGGTGGTTACTGGCACATAGCCAACTTTTTGTTCTCGCAAACCATTTCCAACATAAATATTTGGTTGTATTTCGCGACCTGCACTATCTTTAATAATAAATGATAGAGGCAATTTAAATGTAGTATCAACATTTGTCCAACGCACTTGAAGATACGAGACACGAGCCAATTCTTCGGCACTATCAGTCAAATCTAATATATAATCTACCTTGTCTCGATATTTGTCCAATTCTTTGATTGGAATCCAACGCCACTCCAATGTTGGAACCTTTGCCGAATACAAATATTGATTAAAATACCAAGAATAATCTGTTCCTGTTTTTTCATTCACATAATCCGTAAAATCTTTTACCGTAACAATCTCATATCTCCGCGACATATTATATGTTTTCAATATGTCAAAAAACAAACTATCATTGTCCATAACATATCGCAACCCTTGCAACGTCCACGCTCCCTTCACATACGGATCGGTATCCCGATAATCCCAAAAGTTCACTTCTCGTGGTCCAACAACTGGACGAATATTTTTCATTCCTCGTTTCCACATATTAGCATACACTTCGCTCTTTTCTTTGCCTGCCATTCGTTCTTGATACAAAAATTCAGAATACATAGCAAAACCTTCGTGAATGAATATTTCGGCATAATCATCGACACTTACTGCATTTCCCCACCATTCATGAGCCGATTCATGAACAATAATGTAATCCATACCAAACATGTCCTTAAAGCCAGAGCCGTACGCTATTGCTGTTTGGTGTTCCATACCTTCGTATGGACTTTCCACTAACTTGTAATTTTCCTTTCCCCACGGATATGGTCCATACAAATCTTCATAAACTCTCAGTACATTTTTTGCTTGCGCAAACGATTCTTTAGATTTTTCAACATCTTCGGACAAAACATAAAAATCCAAAGGGAATGTCTCTGCAATACCTTGAAATTCTTCGGAATACTTTACAAAATCGCCTCCATAAAAAGTCATATTATAGGTATTGATAGGATATTTTGTTTCCCAATCCCATTTGCACCAATCATCCATACAAGCTTTTAAAGTTAGCACACCATTTGCAACAACTTCTATATCCAATTGCATAGGAAGAGTAACGGATAAAAGCATTCCTTCTTCTGGTTCATCAGAAAGATGATCTTTACACGGAACCCAACAACTTGCGCCTAAAGTTTCGCACGTAACTCCAAACCAAGGTTTGCCAGACTTCGATGTACTCCACACCATTCCACCTTCCCATGGTGGGCGTTTTGCTTCTTGTGGATTTCCGCGGTAATAACACGTCAAATAATGTTGAGAGCCAACAGTTAATGACTGTGGAAGTGTTACAAAAACAGCATTATTTTCTCGTTTGTATTTCGTACATTTTATGTTATCTATCACTATAGAATCTATCTGCAACACCGACGACAAATCAATTTGCATTATTGGTTGTTCTGCAACGACATTGAATTTCATTGTAGAACGTCCTTGTATATATTTTTCTATAGGATTAATTTTTACCTCAATAGTATAATGTCGCACATCGTAACAACTACGAAATTCGTTTAGAAATCCGTGTAAACTATCTGCTCTCGTAAATTTAGGATAAGGCTTTTGAGGAGAGTAATTTGCAGTAGGCCCCGCAAAAGAACCCACACCTACAAGAATAGTTACAACAGTCAAGAATATACTAATTATTTGCTTTACCATGTGTAACCGACACCAATAGTAACAGTTCTATCATACAAATCCAAACCTGCCAATGCAGAAAAATTGGAATTTGTAACATACATTGTACCAACAACCAGATTAAACCATACACCTTCGTTAGTAACCCAATAACGATAATTGTCCTCTACTTCGTTGTCATAAAATGTTTTTTTAACAACGACTCCAACTCCCCCATAAATGAACCAATTCCTAGTAAAACCTCGTCCTAAACCGATATTAAATGACGAGGTATTGTAGCCGACTTCTTTTTCGCGCGTTCCCTCTCCATAACATTCCTCACCCTCAATAACATAGCGACGACAAATATTTGTTTTTGCCTCAAAATAATATGAAGCTCTATCGGTTTCATTATGCAAAAAACAAGCTATTCCCGTCTGTAATGTTGGAAAATTCACTACTGGTAACACAGAAAACTTTTTCCCTCGTTGATAAAAATTCGTTGCCAGAGAATCTTCGTTATCTGCTGTAAAGAAATTCACTTGCGCATACGACACAAATGAACAAACCGAAAAAACAACGACAAGCAAATAACGAAACACCTTCATAACTACAACCGAAACACGCAAACTTACAAAGATTCTTATGACTAATCAAAAAAATCTTTCATTCTATTAAAAAAGCCAGTCTTTGTCTTTGGTTTAAATGATTCTGATTCTTGCATTTTCTCAACCAATTTTTTGTCGTCTTTTGACAAATTTTTAGGAACAAACACATTCACATGAACTAGTAAATCACCTCGACCATATCCGTTTACATCTGGAACACCTTTTCCGCGAAGGCGGAAAATTTTCCCTGGTTGCGTACCTTCATCTATTTTGATTTTCACCTTTCCTTCTACCGTTGGAATTTCGACTGTAGAACCGAGTACTGCATCAGGGAAACTTACATCTAAGTCATAAATTAAATCGTTTCCATCTCGTTCAAAATCATCTTGTTCTTCTTCGGTAATAAGTACATACAAATCACCGTTGACACCACCATGACGAGGAGCGCTACCTTGACCTCTCATTGTCAACTGCATTCCTTCTGCAACACCAGCAGGAATCTTTACGGTAACTGTTTCCTCAGCATCAACAATTCCTTCTCCAGAACAAGTTGGACACTTATGCGTAATAAGTTTTCCATCGCCCCCACAACGACTACATTGAACCTCTTGTTGCATCATACCAAACATAGTGTTGGTTGTACGATACACCGAACCATTCCCTTTACAATCAGGACACGTTTGGACATCGTTTGAAGAAGCAGCTCCTGTGCCATTACAAGCAGTACACGCGACTTTTTTCTTAATTTTTATCTTTTTCTCGACACCAGTAACAATTTCAAGCAAATTCAATTTTACCTTAACGCGTAAATTTGCGCCTTTGCGAACCATACGGCTACGACCGCCACCGCCAAAACCACCAAAACTTCCACCTCCAAAAAAGTCGCCAAAAATATCACCAAAATGAGAAAAAATATCATTCACATCGGAAAAACCGCTCCCTGATGCACCTCCAACACCTGCATGACCATATCTGTCATATCGTTGACGCTTTGCATCATCACTCAACACATCATACGCTTCGGCAGCCTCTTTAAACTTCTCTTCTGCCTCTTTATCGCCTGGATTTTTATCTGGGTGATACTTAATTGCAAGTTTACGATAAGCCTTTTTTAACTCATCTTTTGTGGCATTTTTTGAAACGCCAAGCACCTCGTAATAATCTCTTTTTTCTGCCATGGCACTAAAAATTATTCACCAACAACAACTTTTGAAAAACGAATTACTTTTCCATTCAATGTATACCCCTTTTGAACAACGTCAATAACCTTTCCCTTCAATTCTTCAGTTGGTGCTGGAAACTTTGTAACAGCTTCGTGTTTATCAGCATCAAAATCAAGTTCTTTTGCTTCTATTTCACTCACGCCATTTGACTTCAAAAAAGATTGAAATTTATTCACTATCAAATCAAGACCTTCACGCACGGCATCAACATCTTGCGCTGACACAATTGATTCCATTGCTCTATCTAAGTCGTCAACAACGGGCAAAATATTAACTAACACTTTTTCTCCCGCTGTGGCAATTAAATCTGCTTTTTCCTTTAATGTACGGCGACGATAATTGTCAAACTCAGCTTGAAGACGCAAATGCTTATCTTTCAAATCCTCTAACTCTTTCTTTGCTACTGACAACTCATCGTCTGGAAGCGTTTCTTCTGTTTCGTTCGTTTGTTCTGCTTGTTCCGCATCGCTTTTTTCCGCAGTTTCTTCCTTCACTGTTTCCGTTGATTCCTGTCCAACAGTTTCTTCTTTCATTTCTTCGTTTTCCATTTTAATTTTTTTGTACTTTCTACAGTCAATAACTTTGCCAATCAGTTATTTAGACATTCTGGCAGTTATTTTATGCTAATTTTGCAAGTCTGTCATTAAAAATCGAGCAAATATAGTATTTTTGTCAGTGAGATAGGGATTTTTTGATAGAAACAACAAACAATCAATAAAAAACATGAAAAAAAAGCAAAAGTTCTACGTGGTATGGAAAGGACGTGATACGGGAGTATTTTACTCGTGGGACGAATGTCGTGCTGCTGTAGATAAATTTCAAGGAGCGTTATTCAAATCCTACGAAACTGAAGATGACGCATTTGAAGCATTAAAATTAGGAACAAACGCGATGCTATCCCTCCCCAAAAAGCCAAAAACACAAGCACAAACGATGAAAAATCCACAACAAAATTCGAAGTATATAATCAATAGTATTGCTGTTGACGCTGCTTGTAGCGGAAATCCTGGAGATATGGAATATAGAGGCGTTGCTGTTGATACAAACAAAACATTGTTTCATGTTGGTCCTTTACCCGATGGGACAAACAATATTGGTGAATTTCTGGCAATTGTACACGGATTAGCCTTAATGGAAAAGAACAATATCTCTCTTCCACTTTATTCTGATTCTAAAATTGCTATAGGTTGGGTTCAACACAAAAAATGTAATACAAAACTAGAACGAACTACCAGAAATGCAGCTATATTCAATCTTATTGAACGTGCAGAAACGTGGCTACTAACGCATACCTACACAACACCTATTTATAAATGGGAAACCGAAATATGGGGAGAAATTCCTGCTGATTTTGGGCGGAAATAAATAGATTAAAAGCTCAAAACTCACGAGTAAAAAAAAATTGTTTTTAGGAAAGACACGTTAATCTCCCAATTCATATTTAGACAAAGCATGCACAATATCTAAACTCTTAATTCTACTGATTTGTAGGTTGAATATTGCTTAAATCTGTCAACTTCGTTTTGTTAACAAACGCAGCATAACCAATACTTGTCATTCCTGTTGGATAATCCTCGTAGAAATAATATGTTGCCCCCCAACTATGTTCAACCATAGAATAAATCTCCACATGTTTTCCATCGTTCATAAATACACGAGTGGTCTTTTTGTGAGCATCTTGCGTAACTTCTATCGTACGTTCATTAGGATATTTGTTCATCAACGAATCTTGATATGTTGCAAAATCTACAACTTTTTTGACTGGTTCTTGTCTTGCGACTGTTTTTGGTTTCGTTGGTTTTTGAGATAAATCTATTGGTTCAGCAACGACCTCTTTCTTTGGTTCTTCTTGTGCGACAACAGGTTCTTCAACTTTCTTCTTTTCTTTTTTCTTTGGTTCTGTTTTAGCAATTGCAGTATTATGTTTAGTTTCTTCGCTAAAGAATTCATCCATCAAACGCATTGTTCTATTACCTTCTGCCACATTTGAACTTGAAGCATAAACTTGTTTTTGTAATTCGGAACGGAAAATTTCCTCAACTTGTTGATCTGTTAACGGAACGTATGCTGGATACGTTTTAGGACCTTCTTCTGCGACATCGGTTTTTGCCAACTCTTGAGCAATCAATGAATCGAGATTGATTCCCAACAATTCTGCTTTCGTTTCAAAACGTTCCAATTCTGTCTTTATATCTTCCAACTTGTAATATGGATACATGCGCTGTGGTTTCAATTTAGATGCTTCACTGAAAAACTTACGTGCTGCATAAAATTGAGATTTTTCGTAATACACAGTACCTTGGTTTATAAGTGCCATATAACGTTTTTCCGCTTTAATAGAATCTTTATGGGTTTCTGCTCCATTTTGTGCAAGTTGCAATTGCTGAGCAAACAACTCTGTATTAACGATACGTTGTTGTATCATATAATCAATATCCAAATCGTAATTAAAGCCCTTCAAATTTTTTTCATACGCGATGTAATGAAACGTCTTTTCATACAATTTTTTATATTTTTCTTCTGGATTAAACAAATGGTATGAAATTTCCAATGGTCGATAACAACATTGAGGAGCATTAGATGGCAATTCTAATTGTGCTTCAAATGTTAATGTTTGGAAACCATCTTTCGTATATGTAATTACGTACGTTTTTCCGTATGGAAGGAAAAGCTGATAACCACCTTTAGCGTCCGTTTGCACTTCTGCGAACTTATATCCTCGTTGTGTTACCTTAACTGTAACTCCTTCTGCTGGACCATTTACGGCTTTTATTTTACCATAAATCATAAATTCATTTTGATTTTGAGCGAATACACCGCACGCTACAGCCAAACCCATTATGAGTAAAAGAAATTTCTTCATTGTATTAAAATTTGCAAGCAAAATTATCTTAAAATTTATTTAAATAACGAGAAATAACTATTAGTTATGATATAGTTTTCAACAAAAGGAGAGGAGTGATTAGTGATTGGAGTTTAGCATAAGTCTTAATTCCTAACTCTTACTTCTTAATTCTTAACTATTCTAAGTATCCAAACTCTTCTAATGCACGTCGTTCTTTTTTTGTTGGACGTCCAGATCCTTTGTCGCGACGTACAGTAAAGACCAATTTTACATCCTCCAATTTTTGTAATTCAGATTGGGGAGTCACGTCTTTTACAAAATCAACAACAACTTTTGCGGACTCACGTTGTGCAAGCAATCCCAAGACTTCATACGAACGAACAATCGGTGGACGTTTTATGTTCACTATTGTCCCAATTTTTAACAAATGTGATGGCTTTACGTACACACCATCAATAGAAATCTGATTGTTTTGACAAGCCTTTGTTGCTAAACTGCGAGTTTTATACAAACGAACAGCCCACAACCATTTATCAACACGGATATTTTCCTCTATTTTCGGCATTATAAATCAATGAAATTCTTGAGAATTTGCGACCCAACCAAACCGCTTTTTTCTGGATGAAACTGAAATGCAAAAAAATTATCTTTTTCAATTCCTGCACTAAAATCCAACACATAATTACACGTTGCAGTGCAATGTTGATTCATTTCAGCATAATAACTATGAACAAAATACACGTAACTTTCAGGATTAATCCCTTTTAATAGTGTCCCTTTCAAATCGGTAATCGTATTCCAACCCATGTGTGGAATTTTCTCTGTTCCCGAAGGGAATCTTTTAACATTTACGTCAAAAATTCCTAAACAATCAACGTCTCCTTCTTCGGAATGTTTGCACATAAGCTGCATGCCAAAGCAAATTCCTAAAAACGGTTGTTTAAGCGACACTAAAACTTCATCAAGATGACGTTCGCGAAGATATGGCATAGCCGTTCCTGCGTCTCCAACTCCTGGAAATATAATTTTATCAGCCTTGTACAATACATCGGGATCGTTCGTAATTATTGGTTCTATCCCCAAACGATTGAGTGCATAACTCACCGATTGAATGTTTCCTGCATTGTATTTTACGATTGCTACCTGCATAGTATCAAATATTTCCACAAAAATAGAAATTAATTGATTGTTGACCTCATCTCTCCACTAAAACTTCAAACTCAAAATGTACGAACCAACAACAGGTTCACCATCTCGCTCTTCTGGTTCAAAATATCCCAAATGTTCACATATACGCAAAACTTCTGCGTCATATAGAGGATGAAGACGTTTAACCACTTTCTTATCTATAATTTTTCCTTTTTTGTTTAATGTTAGTTTTACTTGAACCATACCCACAATTAGTTCGTCATCGGGCAAAAAAATTTGCTGTGAATTTACTGAAATAATGGTATATAACGCTGAAATACCACCTGGATACACTGCCTCTTTTTTGTAATCGGAATGCGAAATTTTCATTCCATTCGTCGCAAAACAATCTCCTCTAACCAAACTTCCATTTTCATAATAATCAGCACGACGAATTTGCCCATTGCTATAATAAGAAGTTACATTTCCCATAAAGACATTATTTCGTATATCTGCAACACTTTTTTCACGACCATTCATGTAATAATAGATTTCTTTGTACTCTTGTTGAGTCAACAATGAGTCGTTATAATATTTTCGGGAGTAGAGATTTCCTTCAAATGACAATCGAATTTCTTGCCATAAGTGCAAAGAATCAACATACGATACGACAACCGAATCTGGTGATGCGGTTTGTGCTTCAACCGACAAACAAAGTAATGGAAAAAGGAACACTGTCAATATTTTGCAAATTCGATTCATATTTTACAATTAACACTTCCTGCGAAACTATTGATGTGGAATTTTACAATGAAATTCTTCTATCAGTTAGTCTAATTCCACATTAGGTAATTCACTAATCTAATGTGTATTAGACCATTATTTTAAAGTTTCTATCCAATATTGAATATGTGTCAAAATATGAGGATACGATGAAAATTCAAGATGAAAATCTTGTTTCATTTCCGATACATCAAACAAAAGAGGATTATTGCTCCAACCTAAATCTTCCACAATAATTTTCGATGTTGATCCGCACATTTTCACACAATCTTGAGCTATTTGTTCCCAAGTAACAAATTCTTTTGCCAGAGCGAAATATGTTTTTTTACAATAATTTGATTCCAAAAGATTGGCATACAGTTTAGCAATATCGTCAGCCCAAATGAATTGCGTCCCATCGTTTTTCACAAGATGAATATCTTGATTGTTCAACGCACATTCCACAATAGTTTTAAATCTCGTATCTGGTTGTGTATAAGCGCCTTCAACAACAGGATTACCAAATGTATAACCTGGACGAATAATATTCACTCTCATTCTTGTTTCGCCAGAAATAGCAAACAAAAAATCTTCTGTAGCGGCTTTCGTTGCGCCATAATAGGAACAAGGATCATGGCGACAATCAATTGTTACCGACGTATCGGTTGGTTTTATACAAACTGGATTTGAAGAAGCATAAACCGAATCAACCGAGGCTGTTGACGATGTATAAATAAATTGTTTTACTCCCGCTTTTGCTGACTCATTTGCAAGAAATACGGAGGCGACAGTATCACTCATCAAAACATCAACGGCATTATCACCTTTCATACACAAAGCGATGTGAACGACAGCATCTTGCCCTTGAACAATCAACGGAATTTTATCAAATTCAGTCAAACTCATTTGTACAAGATGAAGATTTTGTATATTCTCAAAAGCTGGTACTTTGGTTGAATTACGTGCAATTACCGTTACCTCATGACCTCTACGCAACAATTCCATGAGGACATGAGAACCAATAAAACCAGTACCACCTGTTAGTAAAATCCTCATCAGTGATTAGTGATTAACACTAAGCAATAGTAATACTACTCTATTTTAATGATATTTGAAAAACCTGTTATATCGAACACCTCTTTAACTTGAGGTTTCATATTTTTCAAGACCATTTTACCACCATTTGCGCTAATTGCCTTCTGCAAAATAAGGAAAACACGTAATCCTTGACTAGAAGTGTATTCCAAATCAGAACAATCAAATTCAAGATCTTGTTGTCCAGTCATAAACTGAGTTAAATCTGCTTGAAATAGTTCTGCATTGGTTGTATCAACTCTTCCAATAAGTTTCACTATCGTTTTTTCAACTTTCTTTGATATTTTAATTTCCATACTATTTAATTATTGTAGTTTTTCAATTTCCGAGTTCACAAAGTTAGCCAAATCTAACACATATTTATAAGAAAAATTAAATTCTATACCAGCCGTTTTATAAATTTCAGGGATTGATTTTGTATACCCCAATTTCATAAAAGCCTCGTAGTTTTCCAATGCTTTAGCAGGATTCTCCTTATATTGCATCCACATTGCGATTGCCCCAAGTTGAGCAAATCCGTACTCTATGTAGTAGAATGGTACTTCAAAGATATGTAATTGTTTTTGCCAAGAACATTTTTTATACATTTCCAATCCACTCCAATCTGCCCCTTCTCCACTAGCAAATTCGTCTAAGATTGCCATCCAAGATTTTTCTCGTTGTTCAATAGTATGAGTTGGATTTTCGTACAACCAATGTTGAAATTTATCAACAATTGCAATCCATGGTAAGACAGATAATACACCATCTAATTGACTTTTTTTCGCACGTTTTAGGTCGGCTTCGTTCGGGAAAAACGTATGCCAATGTTCCATAGAAATCAATTCCATACTCATAGAAGCCAATTCTGCAACTTCGGATGGTAAATCTTTAAAATCGACCAATGGTAGATTTGCCGAAACAATAGAATGAATTGCGTGTCCACCTTCGTGGACAATAGTTTCCACATCATGTAATGTGCCAGCAGCATTCATAAAAATGAATGGCAAATTACTTTCATACAACGGATTATTATATCCACCTGGAGCTTTTCCAACACGCGATTCTAAATCCCAATAGCCATTGTCAGCGAGCTTTTGAAGACATTCGCCATAAAAAGGTTTTATTTCCGTAAAACAAGCAATTGCCTTTTCAACAAAATCTTTTGTATCAGAAAAAGGTTTCAATGGTGGCAAATTATCTGGATCCACGTCCATATCCCACGGACGAAGTGTCTGCAAATTGAGTTTTTGTTTGCGTTCTTTATGTAATTTTGCCATCAAAGGTGGCACTGATTTACGAATAGCATCATGAAAAGCGAAACAATCATCTTTTGTGTAATCAAAACGACACAATTTTTTGAATTTATAATCTCTATAATTTTCAAATCCTGCATTCATGGCAACTTGATGACGTTTTTCTATCATTTGAGAGAGATTATCATTCAAATTTTTCTCATCTTGTACGCGTCGTTCTTGCATCATACGGAACACGTTTTCTCGCACGTTTCTATCTATATTTTTCAAATAGACAGATGCTTGTTGCATGGTTTTTGTTCCTTCGTAATCAATAGTCATTTGTGAAGAAATAGAACCATACACTTGTTCCATTGTTTGTAAATCGGCAATAATTGGCACATTTTCTTCTCGGAAAAGCAATTCTCGTTGCTGTAAAGCACGTTTCATAATGCTATAATCGCCATCGAGATTATTAAAGAATTTGCTTTCAAGACATTTTTTATCTAATTTATTTGAAAATTTCTCTGCTTCGGGCGAAATTTCCGTAACAAATACGTTAAAATTCTCGCGCAATGACTCATCGGTTGTATTACACGTCATTTTGATATATCGCCAAGACATATCTTCTTCCAATGCAGCGTCCAATTCACTCCGCATTGCAAGGAATTTTTTCAAATCGTCTTCAGAACTAATTTGGAATGCCAACAATTGTTCATAATATGGACTAACATCACTCCATGACGTGATTTGAAAATCACGAGCAAGGAATTGTCTTTTTTGCTTCGCTTCCTCTAAAATACTACTCATTTTTTTTTGTAGTCTTTTTTGCCGTTGTTTTTTTCTTTGCTGGAGCTTCAGATGTTGTTTCTGGAACTTCTACAGGTGTTTCTACAGGAGATTCTTCTTTTTTGTCTTCTTCAAAATTCAACAAATTTTGTTTCAACAAAATATTATACCACGAAATTACCTTTTTCATATCAGAAACATAAACACGTTCCTTGTCATAATCAGGTAATACGTCTCCAAAATAATCTTTTATATCTTCATTGGTTGACTTTGCAGAAACTGATGTTTCTCCCTTATTTTCCATTTTGTAAATTTTCTCAAACACTTGAGCAAGAGGAATTTCTTCATCATCTGTATAAATGGCAATATCTTCCAATGCGCTTACCTTAGAAGTAAAATATACTGGCATTTTTTTATGAGTTTCTAAAGACTCAACAATAATACTTTTTGATGATTGAGCCACAAGTTTAAACAAACCTGAATGTCCCGAAATTGATAAAATGTCTTTTAACATATTTCAAAATTTTAGAATGATTTACTTAATATTTCGTTGTTTTTTGATTTTCTCGTATGCCTCATTGATTTTTCTAAACTTTTCATTAGCAGACCTTTGCACATCTTCACCCAAATGGCTAACTTTATCTGGATGATATTTAATTGCCATTTTTTTATACGCTTTTTTAACCTCATCATCAGTCGCCGAAGATGTAATTTCGAGCATTTGATATGCGCTATCTAAATCGTCATAAAATGAAGCCTTAATTGATTGAGCGTCAGCCGATGATATGCCCAAACCATTCGCAATTGTTGCAATCACGTCTAATTCGGTTTGATCAATAGAACCATCACTCTGTGCGATGTAATACAACAAATGCAATAATTCCAAGCGCGATGCATACTGCATATTTTGACGAATTTGTAAACACACCTCTTGAAGAGGTATATTCTTTTGCAATACATCACGAAGAGCGTGCAACATTTGATTGGCTTTTGTCTCGCCAAATGTGGACAATAAATATCGTTTTACATAATCAAGTTCTGATTTTTTCACAATGCCATCGGCTTTCATAACCGCAGCAATAAGTACCAACAAAGAACTATAAAAATCGTTTTGCGACATTTGTTGTCGCTGTTGTTGCCAACCTCCAAACGAATTATTTGAACCTGATGATATTTTTCGAGCATCAACATTGTCAAACAGCGAACCAATGGCGCCACCTATCAAAGCACCAATAACACCACCCGTTGCAAATCCAATTCCAGCGCCAATCAACCTACCTAAACACGCCATTTATAATTGTTTTAATTCGTTGTACACATTCATCACTTGTGAGATTACAAATGTATTATTATTTTCGATAATAAAATCTGCTTTTTGTACAGCAATTTTATTTGCAGTCTGATTTTTTATACGTCGAAATACTTCTTCTGCATCGCAAGAATCTCTTTGAACAACACGGTTAACGCGAACTTCATCAGAAGCGACAACAGCTATTGCTCTATCAAATTTTTTATACAAATCGGATTCGTATAGCAGAGCAGTTTCCATTATTGTAAATGCCACATTTTTCTTATCGGACCACAATTTATAGTCCAGCCATACTTGAGGATGAACAATGGCATTCACTTTTTCGCACAACGAAGAATCCGCAAAGATAGCATCAGCCATTATCTTTCGTTGTAATTTTTTTCCACAATAAATTTGATTTCCCAGCAATTGAGTCAATGAATCACGAATAAAATCACTGGATTCCATCAATTGTTTGGCACGACTATCACTATCATACACAGGCACACCCAATGAAGCAAAGACCTTAGAAACAACACTCTTTCCACAACCAATTCCTCCTGTTAATGCAATATATTTAGTCATTAGAATTTATAAAATCAGTAACAACACCAACCGACGTAACATCTTGTCGTACAATACGAACAAATTCTGGATAGCGAATTATTTCCACTGGAATAACACCCAAAGAAGACTGTTGCTGATAATCAGCAACTGCTTCAAAATCGGTAGGAAAATATGTTTGTGCATTACTCAAACCGACCAAGAATGATATGGACACTTTTTCTCGCAACAAATGAATTGACACATTATCTGTTGGCGCGTTAATTAGTGTTATTGGAATCACCACAGTTTGCTCTGTAAATTTCTCTACTTGAGCAGACACAACGACTTTTTCCGAACTATAACGAACATTTTTCGTAGGTATCAATGAAATTGAATCAGAAAAAGATTCCTTCAGTTTTTTCTTAACGAACAATTCCGTTTGCACATTTTTCATTGTATCTATCGCGGAATGAGAGCCATATACAATAATAGTATCGGGAGTTACAACAATTTTCCCATTCGCTTCATATTGCTGTTCGTAAGTTACCAACATCGGTACACAAACTGGAACTTTTTTAGAATGAACTTTTTCAAAATAAAATGTAATCTCTTCAGGATAAATTTCTAACACTTTCAGTTGTTCTCCAAAATGAGACATAATTCGTTCATCTTTTGTATCAAGAGCAGCGATATTGGCATTTTCAATTTCAGAAACGTCAATTGAAATATTCTTCTCATCAAAAAGATAATGCTTCACCAATCCCCATCCCGTTGATTCTACTGTTACTTTTAATTCATAGGGAATTTGAGAGATAAGAGATAGCGATTTCGGCATATTCACGTAATTTAATGATACCGAGAGATTTTCTTGATACGTTTTTCCCATTTCTCGCGTAACCCATAATACAGCCGCAATCAAAATACAAACAATAAAAGGAACGTACGCACGAATACCTTTCATCATTGCAATTTGTTGTTTTGTATATCGTTGTGTTTTCACAAGCTATTCATATCTATCGTTCATCATCTTTTCAGCAAGGAAATCAGCAAATCGTTTTCCTTTTAAAACCTCCACCATTTTAAAGGCAAATCGCACCGCTGCACCGGCTCCATTTCCTGTTATAACATTTTGAGAAACAACCACTGGTTGGTTTAGATATTCTGCACCCAAAAGTTTCTCCTCATACCCTGGATAGCAAGTTGCTTGTTTTCCATGCAAGATATTCAACTCGCCCAACACATACGGCGCTGCACAAATTGCAGCGACCCACTTACATTGTTGATTTTGAGCAACAAGAATTTCTGCCAATTCTTCACATGCAGACAAATTATCAGCCCCTGGCAATCCACCTGGAAGAATTAATAATTCTGCAATTTCAGGAGAAATCAAACTAATTGTCGTATCGCAAAGTACGCGTAATCCATGAGAACCAATCACCTCAATATCATCAGTAATTGACACTGTTTCAACATCTAAACCTGCTCTACGTAATATATCAAGAGGTGCCAATGCCTCTAATTCTTCAAATCCATCAGCAAGGAAAATATAAACCTTTGATTCCATAAGCAATTCATTTATCCAAAAGTAACACTTTTTAAAGTATGTTTAACAAGTAAAGACAACAAAATTTTAAAGAATTAAAAGTTAAGAATCGCTAACCACTACTTCTCTTCTTCCTTTGAATATACTTTAGGTAGTTTCTCTTGGGTCTCCGTCATGGAAAGCACTTCTATCGTTCGCAACCAGTCTTCTAAACTCATTTGTAGAGTATTAACAGCTTTCGGTTGTTTTTGTAAAGCCATTCCAAAACCATGACCACCAACAGACAAAGGGACAAATGTTGTATAAAGAATATTTTTTTCGAAAAGATTTTTCACCAACACCTCGCTATTTCTAAAATCAACGACATCATCATCTTCGCAAGCCAAAACATATGTCGGTGGCATATCATCAGGTATATTTTGTTCGATAGAATATTTTTGAATATCGTCTTTTGTATATTTTTTTGTCAATAAATTTTTACGTGATTTAACATGTGCAATGCTGTCTTCCATTGAAACAACAGGATAAATTGCCATCACGTAGTTTGGACGTAAACCATAGTTTTCCGACGTTGGCAAATCTTGTTTTATGAAATTTTCCGTTGCAACTCCACCGTGTAAAACTAAATGACCTCCAGCAGAAAATCCAATGGCTCCAATTTTTGTCGTGTCGATGTACCAAACATCAGCATATTGTTTTAACAACGCAATTGAAAGTTGCAAATCCTGAATCATATCAGGATTATGCGCTCCGTGGCTGCTTACTCGATAGCGAAGCACAAATGCAACAACTCCTTTCTGGGCAAACCATCTTGCAACCTGATATCCTTCGTGTTTCATGCCTAAATGATGGTAACTTCCTCCGGGACAAATGATTACCGCTGGATATTTTTTATCGGTTTGTCTATGTAGAAATTTATTATAGAATTCATCTGGAGCATTGGCAGAAACAAGAAGGGTGTTGTCAATTATATAAGGTCCTGACAATGACGTATCTGGAAAAAAAGCGTACAATCTGGTTGTTTCCTTATTTTTTATGAATTCTTTATGGTTTAGAAAACAATTCTGCGATTCCACAGCTTGCCAAGGAGCAAATTCAAAAGTGCATTTTTCTATCTTGCTTTCTTTTTGTGCAACAACAAATTTCTTTGCGTTTTGTACAGAAGGAACCATCTGACAAAATGCAAAATCGAAAAAACAAACAAGACATACAACTAACGACAAAATTCGCCTCATAGCGTAATCATTTCTTTTGCTTCGTCTGCTGTTAGTTGCCTATATTGTGGAGTTCCTGAGAATTTTCCGTCTGCAATTGCAAATGTCACTTGGAAAAATTCCTCGTCATAGAACGATAATTTAGAATTTGTGTCAGGATTGCATTCTATGTAAATCACATTGTTGGCATCAAAACCTTTTGCTTCGCAAATTTGATTTACCAAAGAAGCAGCAGCGTACGTAACCGAAGTTCCTGGATTTTCTTGATATAACTCAGTAACAACGATTACCTTCTTACCATTATAATCAAAGATTTTCAAGCCACATTTCGACGGCATATCCCATTGTCCATTGAACTCAAATTGTTCGTCGTAATATTTAGCAGGTACTTTCATATCAAAATCATCTCATCTCTAACAACGGACGCAAAGGTACATAAGTTTTGTAGAAAAACAATAAACATATCAACACGAAACAAATAAACTCACTTGTTTCAAAGATTTTGTATATTTGCGCGACATTTGAAAAAACAATAACAAAATGATAAAACCAATTATTGCATACGGAAACCCAGTATTACGAAAAGTGGCTGCCGACATAGACAAAGACTATCCTGAAATACAGAAGCTTATAGACGACATGTTCGAAACCATGTATGCTTCGGACGGCGTTGGTCTTGCTGCACCACAAGTTGGATTGTCAATTCGCTTATTCGTAATTGATGCCAATTCTTTTGAAGAAGATTATCCAGAGGGAAAAGGATTCAAAAAAGTCTTTATAAATGCTCACGTCATTGAAACGTCTGGTGCGGAATGGCTTTTCAACGAAGGCTGTTTGAGCTTTCCAGGCATTCACGAAGATGTGTCTCGTCCTTCTACCGTGAAGATTCAATATCTTGACGAAAATTTTGAAGAACATATTGACACATTTTCTGGTATTTGTGCCCGAGTTGTACAACACGAATATGATCATTTAGATGGAAACTGCTTTATCGACCGTCTTAACATGTTGAAACGCAAGCTTTTACATGGAAAATTAACAAATATAGAAAAAGGGAAAG
>JAZRVS010000145.1:0-3030 GCA_045599365.1 Bacteroidales bacterium | reverse complement strand
TGTTTTGCTTGCTGTTTCAATAAGACAATTGCCAGCACTGTGATATACGCTATTCCCACTTGCAACGGTTATGCTTGTCAAACCACTGCATCCAGAGAAGGCAGAACCACCTATGCTTTTAACACTGTTGCCTATCGTCACGCTTGTCAATCCACTGCAATTATAGAAGGCAGATGAACCTATGCTTGTCACACTGTTGCCTATCGTCACACTTGTCAAACCACTGCATCCAGAGAAGGCATCTTCACCTATGCTTGTCACACTGTTGGGGTTTGTTATGCTTGTCAAGCCACTGCATCCAGAGAAAGCTTCTTTACCTATGCTTTTAACACTGTTGCCTATCGTCACGCTTGTCAAGCCACGACAATCTTCGAAGGCACGATTACCTATGCTTGTTACACTGTCTGGTATCGTTATGCTGGTCAAGCCACTGCATCCAGAGAATGCACTATCACCGATGCTTGTCACACTGTCTGGAATTGTTATGCTTGTCAATCCACTGCAATATTCGAAGGCACCATAACCTATGCTTTTAACACTGTTGCCTATCGTCACGCTTGTCAATCCACTGCAATTATAGAAAGCACTACCACTTATGCTCGTCACACTGTCTGGTATCGTTATGCTGGTCAATCCACTGCATTCATAGAAGGCACCATAACTTATGCTTGTCACACTGTCTGGGATTGTTATGCTTGTCAAGGCACTGCATCCATCGAAGGCACGGTCACCTATGCTTGTCACACTGTCTGGGATTGTTATGCTTGTCAATCCACTGCAATTTTCGAAGGCATACCAACCTATGCTTGTCACACTGCCGTCATCAGGTATAATGCTATTTTTGCAACCTAATACCAACGTCCCCGTTGCAGTCCCAATAATACAATCCCCTTCACTATGGTATCTGCTATTTCCACTTACAACTTTAATAATTGTCAAACCACTGCAATTATAGAAAGCACTACCACTTATGCTCGTCACACTGTTGCCTATCGTCACGCTTGTCAAGCCAATGCATTCATAGAAGGCATGTGAACCTATGCTTGTCACACCGTTGCCTATCGTCACGCTTGTCAATCCAATGCATCCACGGAAGGCATAATCTCCGATGCTTGTCACACTGTCGGGAATTGTTATGCTTGTCAATCCAATGCATCCTGCGAAGGCTTCTTCGCCTATGCTTGTCACACTGCCGTCATCAGGGATAACACTATTGTTGCTACCAAGCAATAATGTTTTGCTTGCTGTTTCAATAAGACAATTGCCAGCACTGTGATATACGCTATTCCCACTTGCAACGGTTATGCTTGTCAAACTGCTGCATCCATCGAAGGCATATTTACCTATGCTTGTCACACTGTTGCCTATCGTCATGCTTGTCAAACCACTGCATTCAGAGAAGGCAGATGAACCTATGCTTGTCACACTGTTTGGGATTGTTATGCTTGTCACACTGCATCCAAAGAAGGCCGCTTCATAAATTACTTTCGTATTTGGATGTATTTCACAACTTGTAATTCCTTTATCTTTTGCTTTCATCAACACAACGTATGGATTGGTATCATTTCCAAGATAATATGCATTATCATATTCATTGTAAACAAGATTATTACATCCATAGAAGGCATAATCACGAACTACTTTCGTGGCTGAATTTACTTCACATCTTGTAATTGATTTATTTTTTGCTTTCATCAACACAATGTATGGGTTTGTTTCATTGCCCAAATAATATGCATTATCATATTCATTGTAAACAAGATTGTTGCACCTTGAGAAAACATCAATTGGAATTGTTTTAACATTCTCTCCTATATTGACAATTGTTAATATTTTACATTCATCAAACATTGAATCACTTGCATATTTACAATTGACTGCATTCCAATTTACTGTTGTCAATTCACGGCAATAATAGAAGGCACGGTCACCTATGCTTGTCACACTGTTGCCTATCGTCACGCTTGTCAAACCACTGCAATAAGCGAAAGCATCTTCACCTATGCTTGTCACTCCGTTGCCTATCGTCACGCTTGTCAAACCACTGCAATAACGGAAGGCATAATCACCTATGCTTGTCACACTGTTTGGTATCGTCATGCTTGTCAAACTGCTGCATCCAGAGAAAGCATCTTCACCTATGCTTGTCACACTGTCGGGGATTGTTATGCTTGTCAAACCACTGCAATTATTGAAGGCATATTCACCTATGCTTGTCACACTGCCGTCATTTGGAATAACACTGTTTTTGCAACCAAGCAATAATGTTTTGCTTGCTGTTTCAATAAGACAATTGCCAGCACTGTGATATACGCTATTCCCACTTGCAACGGTTATGCTTGTCAAGCCACTGCAATCTCTGAAGGCATATGAACCTATGCTTGTCACACTGTTGCCTATCGTCACGCTTGTCAAACCACTGCAATAACGGAAGGCATAACTCTTTATTGTGGTTACCGTATTGGGAATTGCCAAATTAGTTACCATTGTGCCGTTGAGATACAACTTCTTTGCATAATACAACGGATTTGCATAAGAATTACCAAACGATATATTGCACCATGCGGCAAGGTCTGTGATATGGAGTGCTGTCAAACCACTGCAATAATAGAAGGCATAATCACCTATGCTTGTCACACTGTCGGGGATTGTTATGCTTGTCAATCCGCTGCAATATTCGAAGGCATATTTACCTATGCTTGTCACACTGTCTGGGATTGTTATGCTTGTCAAACCACTGCAATAAGCGAAGGCACCTTCGCCTATGCTTGTCACACTGTCTGGTATTGTTATTCTTGTCAATTTACTGCGTCCTCTAAAGGCATAATCACCTATGCTTGTTACACTGCCATCATCTGGAATAACGCTGTTGTTGCTACCAAGCAATAATGTTTTGCTTGCTGTTTCAATAAGACAATTGCCAGCACTGTGATATACGCTATTCCCACTTGCAACGGTTATGCTTGTCAAACCACTGCATCCAGAGAAGGCAGAACCACCTATGCTTTTAACACTGTTGCCTATCGTCAC
>JAZRVS010000144.1:0-4214 GCA_045599365.1 Bacteroidales bacterium | reverse complement strand
ACACCTTGACAAAATTGTAACAAAATGTTAAGTTATTTATGTAACAATATGTTACTATGGAGATTTTATGAAAAAATATGTATTTATTTTAGCAGTAATACTGCTTATTTGTTGTCTTTCGTTTGTTTTGGTTGCGTGCGGAGACGACAAAACAGACACACCAAATCAAGAACAACAAAACAATCAACCTGAAATCAAGTTGGTTGCGATTTCGGTTGAAGGTCCAGCGCAAGCAGATCTTGATGAATTTGATTTGTCTGATTATAAAATAGTTGCAACGTTTAGTGATGGTTCGACTAAAAAAATTATTTTGACATCAGATTTTATCAGCGCAGATGATTTGTCATTGTTTGAAACTGAAGGTTTGTATAGTGTAAAAGTTTCGTATCAAAATAAAACTTGCACTTGGAATATAACCATTTCATCAAACGAAGAAGAAGATTTGTGCAAAGATGGACACAAAGCCGTATCCGTTGAAGAAAATGTCGTGGATGCAACTTGCACGAAAGATGGCAGTTATGATTTGGTCAAATATTGTTTGATGTGCAAAACGGAACTCAGCAGAGAAAGAAAAACAATACCAGCATTAAATCATGACTTAGTTCATCATACAGCGCAAGATGCAACTTGCACGGAAGTAGGCTGGTATGCGTATGACACTTGTTCAAGGTGTGATTACACAACGTATGAAGAAATCCCTGCACTCACTCATGATTTGATACATCACAATGCACAAGACGCGACTTGCACGGAAATAGGTTGGTATGCGTATGATACATGTTCAAGATGCGATTATACGACGTATCAAGAAATCCCTGCACTCAACCATGACTTGGTGCATCACAATGCGCAAGACGCGACTTGTACAGAAATAGGTTGGTGTGCATACGATACGTGTTCAAGATGCGATTATACGACGTATGAAGAAATCTCTGCACTCAATCATGATTTAACGCATCACAATGCGCAAGACGCAACTTGCACGGAAATAGGATGGTATGCGTATGATACATGTTCAAGGTGTGAATATACTACGTATGAAGAAATTTCAGCACTCAATCATGATTTGATACATCACAATGCACAAGACGCAACTTGCACGGAAATAGGATGGAAAGCATACGATACATGTTCAAGGTGTGATTATACGACTTACGAAGAAATTTCCGCACTCAATCATGATTTAACGCATCACAATGCGCAAGACGCAACATGCACGGAAGTAGGTTGGTATGCGTATGATACTTGTTCAAGGTGTGATTATACGACTTACGAAGAAATTTCTGCAGGGCATAATTACGTAAATGAAATTTGTTCAATGTGCGGCGTATGGCAATATGTATCAAGCTTAAAATTTGAATTAAATGCAGGGAAAGATTCTTATACAATAAAAGGTATTACTAACGAAGAAGTGGCGAATTTAATGATACCAGAGACATATGATGGTTTACCTGTGACAAGCATAAGTTCTTATGCCTTCAGATATTGCGATGGTTTGACAAGCGTGACGATAGGCAATAGTGTTGAAAGCATAGGTGAAGATGCCTTCTATGGATGCAGTGGCTTGACAACAGTCAATTGGAATGCAATCAACTGCACAAAGGTAGGTTCTTATAGTTATCCTATATTCAGAGGTTGTGCAAAACTAGCGACTGTCAACATAGGAGATGAAGTTAAGATAATCCCAAGTTATGCCTTCAAAAATTGCAGTGGTTTGACAAGCGTGACGATAGGCAACAGTGTTGAAAGTATAGGTGAAGATGCCTTCTATGGATGCAGTGGCTTGACAAGCATAACAATCCCAGACAGTGTGACAAGCATAGGTGATTATGCCTTCGATGGATGCAGTAGTTTGGAAAACGTGACGATAGGCAATGGTGTGACAATTATAGGAGATTATGCCTTCTCTGGATGCAGTGGATTGACAAGTGTGACGATAGGCAAAGGTGTAACAAGCATAGGACGGTATGCATTCGAACATTGCAGTGGATTGACAAGCATGATTATAGGCAACAGTGTTAAAAGTATAGGGGTCGGTGTTTTCTATGATTGTACTTCTTTGATTAGCATAACTGTAACAAGTGAAAATAAAATATATCACAGTGCAAAGAATTGTATCATAGAGACAGCAACTAATACATTGATTGCTGGTTGCAAAAACAGTGAAATTCCAGATGATGGAAGTGTGACAAGCATAGGTGCTGGAGCCTTTATTGGATGCGTTAATTTGAAAAATGTGACAATTCCAAACAGTGTGACAAGCATAGGTGTCGGTGCTTTTGCATTTTGCACCAAGTTGGCAAGCGTGACGATTCCTGACGGCGTGACAAGAATTGAAGAAATGACTTTTTATGGATGTGCTGGTTTGACAAGCATAGTAATACCTTCAAATGTAAATTATATTGGTGGTGGAGAATTTGGTGCATTTGTGGGGTGTGAGAAACTTGTTGAAGTATACAATAAATCTTCTTTGAATATTATTGCAGGTTCAGAATTAACAAATGGAAGCGTTGGTTATTATGCACTTAACGTTTACACTGAAGAAGGTGGGAGTAAACTTGCAACAGATGAAAATGGATTTGTCATTTTTGATGGTACGATTCTTGTTGATTATGTTGGCAATGCAACGGAAATAAAAATTCCAAACACAATAAAAAACGTATATGCGTATGCTTTCTATGATTGTAGTCAACTTACAAGCGTGACGATACCCGATAGTGTAATAAGTATAGGAGAAGGTGCCTTCTATGGATGCAGTGGCTTGACAAGCATAACGATAGGCAACAGTGTGACAAGCATAGGTGAATGGGCCTTTGAAGATTGTAGTAGTTTGACAAGTGTGACGATAGGCAACAGTGTGACAAGCATGGGTTATGGCGTCTTCGATTATTGCGATAATCTTGTTTACAATGAATATGATAATGCATATTATCTTGGCAATGAAACCAATCCATACGTTGTGTTGATTAAGGCAAAAAATACATCAATCACAAGTTGTGAAATACATCCAAATACGAAAGTGATTAATTATGGGGCTTTCCGATATTGCAGTGGTTTGAAAAACATAACGATACCAGACAGTGTGACAAGCATAGGTTCAAGTGCCTTCTATGGATGCAATAACCTTGTTTATAATGAATATGACAATGCATATTATCTTGGCAATGAAACAAATCCATATGTTGTTTTGATGAAGGCAAAAAACACATCAATCACAAGTTGTGAAATACATCCAAATACGAAAGTAATTTATGAAAATGCCTTCTATGGATGCAGTGGATTGACAAACGTGACGATACCCGACAGCGTGAAGAGCATAGGTGATTATGCCTTCTATAATTGCAGTGGTTTGACAAGCGTGACGATAGGCAACAGTGTGACAAATATAGGTGATTGTGCCTTTGAAGGATGCAGTGGATTGACAAGCATAACCGTTGCAAGTGGGAACAGTAAATATCACAGTGCTGGCAATTGTCTTATTGAAACAGCAAGCAAAACATTATTGCTTGGTTGCAAAAACAGTGTTATCCCTGATGACGGCAGCGTGACAAGCATGGGTGATTATGCCTTCTATTATTGCAGTGGTTTGACAAGCATAACAATCCCCGACAGTGTTACAAGCATAGGATATGGTGCCTTCCGTAATTGCAGTGGATTGACAAGCATAACAATTCCAGACAGTGTGACAAGCATCGGCAGTGATGCCTTCTATAATTGCAGTGGTCTGACAAGCGTGACGATAGGCAACAGTGTTGAAAGTATAGGTGAAGATGCCTTCTATAATTGTAGTGGATTGACAAGCATAACAATTCCAGACAGCGTGACAAGCATAGGTTATTCTGCCTTCTATGGATGCAGTGGCTTGACAAGCGTGACATTCAATGGAACTATATCACAGTGGAATGCAATTGAAAAAGACAGCACTTGGAATTATGATGTTACTGCGGAAGTTGTGCATTGCACTGACGGAGACGTGGACATTTGATGAAAAAGGCACTCGATTGAGTGCCTTTTTTAATTAACAATTAACAATGAATAATGAACAATTATGGTGGCAATGCGGAGCATTGCGTGAACTGGTGCGTTGCACCGTTAACTTCTTACTTCTTCACTATTACTTCTTACTTCAAATAAAGCCACTCTTCTTACTTCTTCACTATTACTTCTTACTTCATCAAAACGCTTTTGCGTTTTCTCGCAAGGTTTTGGGAGCA
>JAZRVS010000143.1:0-6913 GCA_045599365.1 Bacteroidales bacterium | reverse complement strand
GTCCCAATGTTTACCTTGCTTGCCGAGCAAGAACTTATCCAATGCCGCACCTTTCAACTCTTGCTTGGTGCTGCCACTGCGATAATGATATTCTCCCTTACAACTTACTGGGTTCGGTTGCGGTTCTACAACTATTTCAATGTAATCGCCCAGCTCCGTTTCGTGCAGATTCACTTCGGCAACAATGCCTAAAACAGTAGTTATCTTGTTTGGCAAATCTTCCAAAAGTTTTTTTGCGTTATTTACGCCGACAACATTTCAATTATCGTCTTTACCGATAAATATTGTACCGCCTTGCGCATTGGCAAAGCCGCATATCCATTTCAGATACTCATCTTTCCAGATGGTTTTGTATTCTATGTTTTGAGATTCGGGCATAATAGTTACAATTTTTTTTCATCCTTCAAATCCTTTCTTTTTCAATTGTTCTAAGTTGATGTTGGGTTGACTGCTCAACATCAGTAACTACATAGAAAACTTATTTTACAAGTTTGTCTATAAAAATCTGGTTTCTGAGTTGAGCTCTTTCTAAAAGGGTTGAATATTTGATAATCTCAGTATATAAAGCACCATTCTCTCTGCCAAATTTTCCTGTGATTTTTTTGTATGGTCGATAAATATAATTCAAATTAGCAGATGAAATAAAATCAGAATCTGCATCCTGAACTTCATCAATATCAATACTTTCACCTATCAGATAACCATAGTAAGTATTAATGATAATCTTGTCAGTGGATAGATTGTTTATCAATCTTGCATATCTATTAATTTGATTCAAATGATTAGAAACATCAACATCAGGTGCTTTAAACTCAATAATAATGCATTTACCCTCCTTGGGAAATAGCAAAACATCGGGACGACGCTCACCTGCATCCTTATTGTTCTTGTGCTTGTATTCTTTTTCTTCTTCATTCATATCATCTTCTCTTTTGAAAAGATAATCATTACCAATTTTAACATCATCCAACTTGCTTTCAGAAAAGCCTTTGAAATATATGTATTCTTCATTTATCAACCACAAATCACTATCTTCAGGGCTATCAGATTCTGTACTTTGCTGGAAAATTAAGTTATGAAGCAACTTTTCGTCTATCCGCTCTTTCTTTTTATTGCGAACAGCTTCCAATTCTTTATTCAAAATCTGACCAAACAATTCTAAGACAAGTTTTCTGCGAGCAATATATTTGCTTAATGCATTTCTATTTTGTAGTGGAATTAGTGTTACAAATTCATTCACCATTTTTTGAAGTTCATTTTGATAGTTTTCCGTTTTATCAGGCGTTATCGTTTTCAGAACTTCTAATTTTTCCTTTATTTGATTGTCCTTTTGGGCTTCAAGCTCACTATCCGCTTCATAAATGGTTTTTAGAATTTTCTCATCATTATCTGTATTTTTAATTTTATTGCGAATGCTTTCTATTGTTTTGCTGTTCAGTAAAAACATTTCTTTTAATGCATCTATGTTCTTGTTTTTTTCTTGGTTTTTGGACTCTAATTCGCTGTACAAAGAATTTATACGCTCATTGGTCTCTTCTTTGATAGATTCGGATAGAACCACCTCCTCAGGGAATAGATTATTTTCATTTTGATTCCTAAACTCTTTACACTCAATCAATTTTATATTACCTCTGTCATCTTGGTCTCTATCGTCAAAATATTGCCCTGACAACAAAAACATATATCTATTACCATCTATTTCGTCATCTTTTTTGAGAGTGTCTATATCTATCGGTTTACCAGTTGAGCCTTTGCTAACTAAAAAGATACCATTATTTTTCAATTCGGATGATGGAAGTTTGAATGCTTTTAATTGAAATATTTCTTTATTTTCAGATTTTACAATTTTTTTCTTTTCATTCAACTTGCTATACGCAATTTCTAAAGAATCTTCTTTATCGGGTTGTGGAATATTATCACTTGAAATTTCGATTTTATTAGCTTCTGTATTATTATGATACACAGTAATATATATATGCGGTAGCTTTGATTTATTTTCACAAAATAATGACAAAAAATGCTTGATAATATCTTTTTGAACAAATTCTGCACTCAAATTGCCAAAATACGATAAATCATTCTCATCCAAAGGATTGAGAAAAGTAACCTTGCAGCACGAATCACTTGATATACTATCACCATCCTTGTCTAAACGGATTATTGCATTTTTTTGCAGAAACGTTTCCTTTTTTGATAGCGTAACTTCAATATCTTTATAAGTGCCGTTATCGGTTTTATATGTACTCTTTATAATAGTCTCATCAAAAAAATGGATGTATTGAATGCGCCCTGTACCCTTGTTAGACATTTTTTTACTTTCATCTCTCAATGTTAATAAACGGCTATAGTTCACTTCATTTAGTCCAATTCCGTTATCATCTATTTCGATTCTATCAAAATCAAAAACATCAGTCTGTTTCGACAATAAATTTTCTTTTAGAAACAGGCCAATGCTAATTCTGCCCAAATTGATATGGTCTGGCGTAAACTTCTCAACTATCGCCTCCCAAGAATTCATAAATGCTTCATAAAGAAATTGCAGCTGAGAGTCTGCCTTTTTCTTTATAGTTCGAAGCTCTCCAATGTACTTAATTCCAAAGGCTTTTTCGTATCTTATATAGTTTTGGTTTTCCATAATACTGCAGATATTTATCTTTATAATTCTACATCCATTTCCAAGTTATATTCTCAAAAGATTTAATAATGCGGATATTTTTATTTTAGCATTGGCTTCATAATAAGTATCATTGCTCTTACCACTTAAACAGCGAATGCTTACTTATATATGTTTACGGTAATAGTGCACATAGTAATATTAGTGCATATAATGTTGATAATATGAATGTTTCATGATTTGAAATTTAATATCTTCATATGACATTCTATCATTGAAATCAGTTGTGTTTAGACCAATATTCAGCACATTTACAAATTCAGTCAAGGAGTAATCGTCTCGCCCCTCACGAAAATTAATTTCGATTGAATCCAATTTGCAAAGTAGACACACTATTCTATAATCTAAATCAGCTATTGACGTTTTATTTTCTGGATGGGCTTTGTAAAAATGCTGGTTTGGTGTTAGGCAAATGATGTTTTCTATGCAGTCTGCTAACTCGGGAAACTCACTTGCAAGAAAAATGTGATGTGCTTGCGTGGCTGGATAGTTTTCAAAACGATGAATTTCACTGAATGGGTGTAATCGTTTGACTTGATTCTTTGCTTTTGCTACAGCATAATTGAATGTGCCAACATCTTGAGTATTTCTGATTTGTGCAATTGCTTCTTGTCTTGTCATTGTCTTCTCCTTGTTCATATCACGCCAATTCTTGTGGTTGTACATTAAGTCAGAATATAAATTTGATATTAGCATCAATAAGTACATTAGGACAAGTTTGGTCAGTATTGTCATATACAGCCACATATCCCTCTTCAATAATTTTATTTGTTGTTTCGTCTTTGAGCAAATTTATCTCGAAAAATCCATTATCTGTATTTGTTCGTTCCTCTATAAAGTATGCATAACTTTCGTCACTATAATTTCTGTCAAGTTCCTTATATGAACAAGATAATCTATATGTATGATTTTCAAAATCAAATATCGTTTCAATAATCATATATTACCAATTAAGATTGTCGGAATAATAGTTTATTTGAGTTGTATTAATTTCTTTTGGGGTAAGTTCTAATGTCTTTGCAGGATTCTCAATGTAGTTGAGTCTTGGTGTATTTTGCAGATTGCTTACAACTATCAAAATATAATCCTTGCTATATTCAAGTGCCTTTTCATACTCATTTTGTGTCATTCGAATAGACCCTTTACTAGTACGAAGACCTTTTACTTCTGCCAATAAATAGATGTCGTTACATTGTATTTGAAAATCATAGCCATCGCCCCAAAGCCGTGCGTCTTCAATAATTCCATTTTCAAAAATAGGAACATCTTTGTAATTGTTCATGAAATAGAATTCCGCTTCTTTCCCTGTTTCTTGTAATTGTTTAAAACGAGATTTTTGTGTTGGTGAAATAATATCAGTTGAGATAGTAACATCTGAATTAAAGTCTTTTATGAACATTTTTACTATGTTCGCAAAACCATGTGGATTTTCATTCCCAAACAAACTATCTATATACAACTTGATATGTTCTCTTTGATTACGTTGAAACCAACCTCGGCGACCATTATCAAAATATGGATCAAAACTATCCATTCGGTTTGAAACTGCCTTTTCTGTATTTGCCAAGCCTAATTGCACAATATAGCGAGCAAAGGCTGCTTTTGATGCCAACCCAAATTCTTTGACAAAAGCGATGTCAAATTTTGCCAGTCCATAGCCGATAAGGTTCATTATATCTGATTTTACCACGTTATTTACCATAATTATTCCTGTTTTCGTCTAATGTAACATTGTCAATATCAGGTAATGCTTTTTGGACTTCCTCAATCAATTGTTTTATTTCATATTCCGCAACACCCATTGGCTGTGTAAAACCTTTCAAGGAAAAGCTAACCTTTTCATTACTTTTAGTAGGACACAAAAGAAAACCTATTGAGGGATTATCTTGTGGCATTTTTACATATTCATCAACAGCTGATACATAGAAGTTTAGTTTGCTGACAAATTCGGGAATAAACTCAACAGCTTTAAGTTCGACTACTACATAGCGATGCAACTGTAAGTGATACATTAGTAAATCAATATAGTAATCGTCGCCATCAACACTCAAATGATATTGACGTCCCACAAATGCGAAGCCTCTCCCCATTTCCATAAGAAAATCAATTATATGTTCCGTTAATTTCTTTTCTATCTCCAATTCATTTTTGAATGAGGCTGAGCCAATAAAACCGAAACTATATGGATCTTTGAAAGCGTACCGTGCAAGATCGGAATGAACAGGCGGCAGAGTATTTGCAAAATTATTGATTTCCTTGCCCTTTGCGTGATAATAATCCAATGATATATTTTGAAGCATTACATCACGGCTCCAACCTTGCTGTGCCGTTTCCATTATGTAGAAAGCTCGCTCTTCAAATGTTTCGACTTTGGAAATAAGGGATATATGATGATACCACGTTATTTGCGCAAGTGGTACTTGCACAAATATTTCGCCATCTTTTTCTATTTTGGCAAGTGGCACTTGCCAAATTGTAGATGTTTTACTTTCGGCAAGTACCACTTGCCAAAAATCAGATTGAGTCAATTTTGAACAAGGAAGTTGAACAAATGGAAAATCTGGATACTCTTCTGCAAAACGTTTCATGTTTCTCAAATTTCGTTCAGAATATCCTCTGTCGTCAGGAAATATCTTGGTTAAGTCTTTGGATAATTGATTGATAACTTGAGCACCCCATCCTAATTGTTCTTGTTTTTTCAGAATATCATTGCCAATCTTCCAATAGAGAGCAAGCATTTCTTTATTTACATTTAGCACAGCTTGCAACTTGGATAGCTCTATTAACGACACAATTTCTTTACGCCACTGTTGATAATCCTGCGAGATGATAATATTGTCAGATGTGATATGTTCCATAAATACTATGCTGCATTTAATGATTGGTAAATGTCTGTGTTGTCAAAAGCGGATTGTCCCTCTTTTATGTCGGCAATCCAGCATTCCATGTGTGGCGCATAACTGCGGAAATTGTGATATATATCGTCCTTTGATATTTCGCCCATTTTTTTGAGAGAGGGCAAATGTCCGATTACTTGGCGTAATGTCCGTTCAGATTGCAAATCTGGGTATAAATCCAAGGGGGTTATTTCTTTCAAATCTTTACGTACGCCTATAACAAGAGTCCGTGTGCGGCTTGATGGACAACCATAATCTTTGAAATTCATCACTTGATAGCAAATGTTGTATTGCCCTGAAAGATTATTGTCTATTGCTTGACGAATAGTCTTATCATTCCCGTCTATATCGGTGCAAATAGAATTTAGGAACGCACGTACATTCTCAAAAATAAAGAATTTGGGCTTTATTTTTTTTGTCATTGATATAGATTCCACGACAAGAGAATTTCTTTTCAATTCGTCTTTCTTCTTGTGATTTGCTACGGACATACCTTGACATGGTGGTGTGGCAATGAGAACATCTAAATCGTCCATATTATAGCCGCGTTTCCACATAGCCAATTCGTTGAATACCTTATCTTTTGTTTCTTGTGTGGTCATATCTCCACAAATGTAACCACTATCAAAAAGGCACTTTTTGTTATATTTTTGAATTTTCAATCTACGTTCCAAAAGTTCAACAGTAGCAATGCAATAGAAATTTTCTTCTTTGAAACCATAACAGCCAACGCCAGCACTGCTGAACAAACTGATGTAAGTCTGCAATCCGTATGGTGAACGGTTTTCAGCTACGATTTGCGGAACTGGTTCGGGGATAGTATATTTTGCGACTTTTGCCATTATTTTTGTGCTTGATATTGGTTAATTACTATTTCCATCGCTTCTTTTGCTATTGGCATATTTGTTGAAATGGCATTGCAAAATTGGTCGGCTTGCCATAGCGTGAGAAGTTCGTCATGGTTGGCATTTAGGCATTTTATTATTTTTTCAAGTTGAGCAATGCTCATGCGCATAACTCCATTCTCGTATTTACAATAGGTCGCGGTATCTATGTCAAGCTCTGCCGCAATCTTCCGCTGTGGCATATTTGACTTTAATCTAATCTCTTTTAGCCTGTTCGGTAGTAACATTTCTTTTGCCATTATTGCTTCTTGAATAATTTGTGCAAAATTACAAAATCTTTATGATATGGCAGATGTATTTATTGTTAAGTTTTCAACATTATGAGAGAATAAAAAGGGAAGCCCCATTTTACAGGGGCTTTCGATAAGTGGAAATTGTTACGGCTTGCCGTAACTGTCGTGAGCAAGGTGCTTGAGTTGTCCGCCAACGCAGAATTT
>JAZRVS010000142.1:0-5666 GCA_045599365.1 Bacteroidales bacterium | reverse complement strand
TTCTGTAAATCGCTTTATCTCAACAAATTGTGGCTGAGAAACAATCCACTTCAACACAGCAACTTTTTCTCTGTTTGTTGAGAATGAATAATACTCTTTTATTGCTCCATTTATTGTTGTTCCTTGATATTCAGGTTGTTGATTGTATTCCGCAACAGGTTCTTCAACGAATTCATTTCCAACAAGTACATACAAATCATAAGATATAGATTTAGCCATTTGTTACAAGTTTTTTACCAATTGGTTAATGCACGGCAAAGGTAAGAAAGAATTAAGAATTTGATAGATAAATCATCTAAAGTCATAAGTCTTAAAAATTCCTTACCTTTGCCAAAATCAAATAAATTCATTCCTATGAAAATATCATTTGAAAAAATCAAGAAATCGGTCATCGAAACGGTGCAACGATTCCCTATTACATCAGTACTTGCCGTTGTGTTGATGCTGTTGGGATACGGTCTGATAGAAGTTAGCGATTCTTCCTCTAAAATTGTATTATACGCTTCGCATTTCGTTGCGGTAAGTATGTTTGTGTCGTTGTTTTTTGAATTATGGCGCGAAGAAGTTGACAATAAAAATGCCATTACTCTTGGTTGTTTACTTGCCATTATTTGCGTGTTGGTTGACACAATCATAATGAGCGATTCAAAATTCAACACACCAGTTTTTCTTGGTAGAATTTCAATCTTGGTTGCATTACTCTTCGGTATTGTCTGCATTTCGTTCGTAAAAAATAAGGACGATATTCAATTATGGAATTTTGGTTCCCGAATAATTAAAGCTTTTTTCTCGTCAGTCTTCATAACTGCGGTGGTTTGTGGCGGTTTTGCTACATTGCTTTTTGGAATAAGCGAATTGTTTTCTGCTGACCTAAAACCAGCATTCTATTTTAGAGTTTTAATGCCTTTTATGGTGTTGCTACCAGCTTATTTGTTTTTGATACGAATTCCAGCTGGGGCAGAGAAACACGACAACAACATTCAAATATCGAAATTCATTTCTGGCGTAACACGATATTTGTTCATACCGTTAGTTAGTTGCTATTTACTGGTTTTATACGTCTATTTATTCAAAATTACATTCACTTGGGAATTGCCCAAAGGCACAGTTTCGTGGATGGTTTCCATAATGATGTTGGGCTTTGTTATTGTGGTTGCTTTACTCTATCCAATGTTGAAAAAAGATGATAAACCATTCGACAAATGGGTTGCAAAATGGTTTCCGTGGTTAATGTTGCCACTAATTGCACTTATGTCGGTTGGTATTGGCCGTCGTATTAGCGATTACGGAATCACTGCACCACGTTTGTACGTTTTACTTGTAAATATCTGGTTTTATGCAGTTTGCATTTATTTAATCATAACAAAATCGAAACGAATCTTGTGGATTCCCCTATCGTTTTGCGCATTGTTCATTTTGTCGTCGGCACAACCATTTAATTTCCATAGAATTACAAGGAATTACATGTATTCTTGTGTGGAAAAAATTATCAAGGAACATCAACCAGCACATATTCCAATGGACCAATGTGAATATAAAAATTGGTTAACACAATTCTCTAAAGAAGAAAAAGAAAAGATTCACGAAAAATTGTATTATTTACAAAAATCAGAACCTGATAATCAGTTTGAATGGCTTGACTTCCCTTTATTATACAGGGATTACCACTACGATTATAATTTTGATGCAGATTCCATAGTTGCAGATGGATCAGACTTCACTGAATTTGAATATAACCTTTCAAACTATTACATTGATATTCCTGCTGGTTACACAAAATTCAAAAAAGTATTTTTGCACTTACAAATAGACAGCACGAAAATTATTGCGCAAAGAAACGACATCGGTATTGATCCAATAATTATTGACACTGCTATATTGAACAAAAGTCACAACAACCAAGTGAACCTAAAAGTAATACATTCCGACAAAATCTTTGTTCCCACACTTGTACGTTTCAAGTCAGACGGTGGTGGATATTATTTTGACAAGGATTGTGATGGCTATTTATTTGAAAAATAACACATTATGAAATTCGAAGATTATCACATCAGTCAAAAAATAAAACAAAGTCTTGCAGAACTTGATTTTCGTCGTCCAACCGATATTCAGTTCAAGGCAATCACCCCTATTTTGCAAGGCACCGACGTGTTGGCTATTGCACAAACAGGAACGGGAAAAACCGGAGCGTTTGTCATTCCATCGCTGGAACTCATTTCGCGCAATCACGCACAAACTCGCAGCGACGAATCGTTCATTCATACAATTGTAATGGAACCAACACGAGAATTGGTAATTCAAGTGGCCGAAGTATTCCGTTCCATTGGCAAATATCAAGATTTGACCGTGTTGGGTTTGTTTGGCGGCGTTGAACAAGATCCGCAAATAGCCCGATTGAAGCACGGCGTTGACGTACTTGTTTGTACGCCAGGTCGTTTGTTCGATTTGGTAAGTCAAGGACACGTGCAACTCAACCGAATCAAGTTGTTGGTACTCGACGAAGCCGACCAAATGCTTGACTTGGGTTTTATTAACGATATTCGCCAGTTAATCAAACATTTACCAAAACGCAGACAGACCTTATTCTTCTCTGCGACTATCAATCCAGAGATTAAGGAATTAGCCTATTCGCTAGTTTCAAAACCCGTAAAGATTGAGATTTCGCCGAAAGATCCTGTTTCCAAACACGTTGACCATTACGTGTCGTACATAGAAATGGACGACAAGCGATTTTTCCTTGAACGACTAATCAAAGAAAATCCCGAAGACAAAATGTTGGTGTTTGTCCGTACAAAAGTTCGTGCCGAGCGAGTAAAAAAAGCAATGGAGCGAGCCGACATTGTGTGCGAAACCATTCACGGCAGCAAAACACAACAAGAACGTAACCACGTGATGCAGGATTTCCGTTCTGGAGCATTGAAAATTCTTATTGCAACCGACGTTTCTGCCCGCGGAATCGACATTCCGAACATTGATTTGGTCATAAATTACGATTTGCCTGAACAAACCGAGAACTACGTTCACCGCGTTGGCCGTACTGGTCGTGGCGATAAATTCGGAAAATCAATATCGTTCTGTAGCAAGGAGGAACGACCTCTCCTACAGGAAATTGAGACCTATCTAACCAAGCCAATCAACGAATTGACAATAGACAAAGGCACGTACAAGGAAACCATTAAAATGACAGCCGACCATACTCTCAATGATTTGAAAGATATGATTGCGGAAATTGACCAAATTGACGAATTCAATCGTAAAAAAAATAAAACCAAGAAACAAAAGAAATAGTTTGTTAAAAATATCCTAAAAATATGCAAATACAACAAAACAAACGAATTGACTATATTGACCTTGCAAAAGGATTTTGTATTTTATTGGTTGTCTATGGACATTCATCGTTTTTGCCATATTCTCACAGCGATGCCATTCAAAATGCGACATCGTCGTTCAGAATGCCGTTATATTTCTTTTTAAGCGGTTTATTTTTCAAATTATACGATGGACTTGGCGACTTTGTACGTAGAAAAATCAATAGACTCATTGTACCATTTGTATTTTGGCATCTTGCATTGTCGATAGTTTTTCCCGTAATTGTGGAATCAATACGAACAGCAACATTCTCGCTCACACCAGCCTACGACAACATAAAAATGATATTTCATAACGAAATGTGCCACAATGTGGCGCTTTGGTTCCTTCTATGCCTATTTGTAACCAACGTGTTGTTTTACGTTATCTACAAATTGTCGCTCAAAGTTGAACGCTTTCACATTCCAATTCTCATAACTCTTTCTGTTGTTAGTGGTTTTATAGGTTGGTTGCTACGTATTTATGAAATTTCGTTGCCACTTTACATTGATTCGGCATTAACATCATTGCCATTCTTTGCGGGCGGATTTTTCATAAAAAAATATACTGGATTATTGTACGGAAAATTCACATGGAAATCGTGGTTGGCATTAATTCTTTGTTTTGTGCCATTCATACCGCTCTACATACAAAACGAATATTGTATGGACATACGCATAAATGGATTTTTTATGAATACGTTTGTGGTTTATCTCTGCGGATTTACAGGAACATTATTCGTGTTGTTGCTTTCAAAACTGATAGTTCACATACCAATAGTTTCCTATTTCGGAAGATATTCCATCATAATATTGGTTCTACATTGTCCATTGATATACGCATTGTCCCCAATTGTAGATAGTATCCTGAATTGCGACGTTACTATACAAATATGGATTTTGTTTGCCATTGTGTCTGTTATATGTGGCCTGCTCATATATCCTTGCCGAAAATATCTGCCACAATTCACCGCACAACGGGACATTTTTTAGTTATTAGTGATTAGTTGCCAGTTATCAGTTGCCAGTTGTCAGTTGTCAGTTATTAGTGATTAGTGATTTGTAAATAAAATTTAACTTAATTCTTAACTCTTAACTCTTAATTCTTAACTCTTAATTAAATTATCTCTTTCCGACATAGGGTTTTTTGATATATGTTTGTCATACCAATGTGAATTAAAACGAATGGATTATAACGAACACATAGACAACTATTTAGCAGGTACGGCAACTGATTCTGAAGTTGCTGAATTACTTGTGTGGGTGAATGAAAGTTCAGAGAATAAAAAAGAATTTGACGCTGCTTGTCAACTATGGCATTCGCTTAATTCCACAAATTTTGATTCTAAAAAAGCATATAAAGAATTTAATCAAAAAACAACTCGCAAAAAGTTGATTGTCATTCCATTGTGGAAAAAAATAAGTGCAGTAGCTGCTGTTGCAATTCTAACAATTGGATGTTTTACATTGTTTCAAAAACATGACATACAAACCATCACAATTTCCAATACAGAAATGGCTGTACAAGCAGTTACACTCCCCGATAATTCAACAATTTTCTTACGTAAAGGAGCGTCTGTATCATACCCTGAAGTGTTTGATGGTACAGAACGAAATATTACAACAATAGGAAATGTATTTTGCGAAGTAATACACAACGATTCGTTACCCTTCTTTGTTGAAAATGAAGTTCTTACAGTTCAAGTATTAGGTACATCATTTCAAATAAATACCATTGAAAACACAAATGTTGTTGTTGAAACAGGTAAAGTAAAAGTAACAATTGATAATCAGTCTGTTATAATAACAAAAGGAGAACGAGCAGACTACACAAACAACAAGCTTGTTACATCGGTAAACACCGACAAAAATTATTTATCGTGGAAGACAGGAAATTTACGTTTTCAAAACTCAAAATTGCAGCAGGTATTTGCCGATTTAAATCGTCATTACAATTGTAACATAGTTGTCGACAATAACTCTAACTTGTTGAATTATAATTACACAGGAGCTTTTACTGATGTAACACTTGAAGAAGTATTACAAACAATTGAACTATCAATTCCAGAGATTCATTTCACTATTTTGGAAAACGAAATACAAGTTAATTCTGGAATTAGTGATTAGTGATTATCTCTTATCTCTTAATTCTTATCTCTTATCTCTTAATTCTTAATTCTTAACTCTTATCTCTTAATTCTTATCTCTTATCTCTTATCTCTTATCTCTTATCTCTTATCTCTTATCTCTTAATTCTTAACTCTTATCTCTTAATTCTTAACTCTTATCTCTTAATTCTTATCTCTTATCTCTTAATTC
>JAZRVS010000141.1:0-13832 GCA_045599365.1 Bacteroidales bacterium | reverse complement strand
GAAATAATTCCAATTGCCCTTGTGAATAATCCTTAAAAGTTACCTTACTCATATGTCTTTGATTTTCAGCAAGATAATGATATTTTTTGTTATAAAAAAAAAGGCTGCCAAAACTTTTTGGACAGCCTCTTTTTTGTTTTTCCCAACAGATAGCTTTTATACTTCTACGTAATTATTTGATTTGGTTGTATGTCTAGCACGCTATCGTACCATAAAAAATCATAATTACAATTGTGAATGATACACTTAAATGTCCTTCTATTTTACATAGAATTTCTATCCTTTTCAAGCATTTTTTTAATTTCTCATTGTGGCCTTGACTAATAGTTCACTATGAGTATAATTGGGAAGATATACAGAAAATTTCACAAACAAAATAATTCTATTTTTACATGTGCGAATATTCCGCACATCTATATTGTAAGTTTGTATCGTAAACGAAATACTAATAATTAAAACCTACCATTATGAGACATATAAAGGAAAATAATTTTCGCCACATTGAAAATGAGTTCACCGAAGACCTGGCTACGAAACCAAAAAAACAAATCTTTTGTCCTGCTTGTAAAAGGCCAAAAATATTGTTCAGCACGGAGAAAAAGGCGTTGAACTTTATGAAGTTTAACTCGGAACAAATAAAAAAAGTCTCGGGATATTGTCCTGTACGTGCATATTACTGCTCCACTTGTGGTGGTTGGCATGTAACAAGTCAAGAACAACCCAAATACAGACATACCTTTGAACGTAATATTGGCTTACAAAAAAACTATTATGAATGTGTTGCTGGTATGATGATTTAACAATTAATTGAAAATAGCATAATTAGTAAAAAACAGAAGTATGGAAATAGTATATGTAATCTTAGGAATTGGTATCGGTGCAATAATCGGAATTTTAATTGCTCGTAATGGTAAGCACGAATTGGTGACAAATGTCGAGGTGCTAAAATCTCAACTTGAGAATGCGCGACAACAGCAAGAGGATTTGAAAAGCAATGCAGAACAGCAATTGCAACAATCAAAAGCAGAAGCTGACAAACGCCTAAATGACGCATTGAATGCAAAAGACGAAGACTGCCAAAAGTTGATTTCGTCAATGGAAGAAAGTCAGCTAAAAGGGTTAGATGCTCAAAAAAAACAGTTTGATGAGACACTTGAAAAGGTGATTGCCCAAACAAAAATCGCGACAGAAGATATGTTGAAGCAACGTCAAAAAGATTTTTCAGAAAGTAGTTCCAAAGATCTTGGGCAAATAGTGAATCCGCTAAAAGAAACAATAGAGAAAATGAAGGAAGCAATATCTACCAATTCCACAGAACAACAAGCATTGACGGCCACTATGCAACAGCGTATTGAAGATATGATAAAACATAGTGTGTCAGCAAAAAATAGTGCCGATGAATTGGCAAAAGTTTTTAAGCATAGTAGCAAAGTTCAAGGTGACTGGGGAGAAATGATTCTTGACGAATTATTGGAATCACAAGGGTTAACACGTGGGTTACATTATGATATTCAAGATGTTATTTGTGATAATCAGGGGAATGTAGTCCATACCGAAGATGGAAAATCTATGCGTCCCGATGTGATTCTTCATCTCGACAAGAAACGGGAAGTTATAATTGACTCAAAAGTGTCGCTCACAGCATTTATGGATTACGTGAATGCCGAAGACGAAACTACACGTAGCGCTACTCTAAAAGCTCATATCGATAGTTTGAACAAGCACGTGAAAGAATTGTCGTTAAAAGATTATTCCTCGTATATAAAAGCTCCCAAGGTAAAAATGGATTATGTAATAATGTTTGTACCACATTCCGCTGCATTATGGACCGCGTTAAACGCTCAACCAGATTTATGGAGAAAAGCAATGGAGAAGAATGTGTATATTGCTGATGAACAAACTTTATATGCAGCCTTGAGAATTATACATCTTACGTGGACACAAATTGCTCAGGCGCAAAATCACGAAAAAGTGTTTGAGTTAGCAAACGAAATGTTGGATCGCGTGGGACAATTCGAAAAAAAATATAATGCTATAGGTAAAGCACTCGAATCCGCACAAAAAGCTTACGAAGACGGTGACAAAAAACTACGTGAGACTGGACAAAGTATTCCAAATACTTGTAAAAAATTGTTAGAACTTGGAGCAAAACAGAGTGAGAAAAACAAAATTACTTTGCTTGACATTGATAATATTCCAACTTTGGGAGAACGTGTAGAAGAAAACTAAATAGTGCTTAAAATAATGAATATGTTTGAAACCATAAAATTCATAGTGAAACGTATTTTCCGAAAACGCAGAAAACGAGAATATTATGTATTAGGATATATGAAATTATAAGGAAATTGAAAGATTGTCAGCTATTTTCTTTTCCGAGTTTTTTTGTACGGTGCCATAATTTCATTCACAATCTCTATAAATTGTTTGCGAACGGGTTCGGGCGAAAGAATTTCAACGCCCTTCCCTTGTCGCAGAATGTCGTATAAAAATTCTTTAACTGGAGCAATGAAGAACTGAAAGATACTGTAGTCATCATTTCGTTCAATTTCTTCTTGAGTGATGTGCATTGGAAGCGATCGAAAGAAGTTTGCATTATACGCATCTACCTTTATCTCAATATATTGCGGCTTAATATCATCATATATTGAAACGCCATAGCCATTTAAAAGGTAACTGGTTGGTTCAAAAGAGTTTGGATAGATGAATGTTTCAGAGCAAATCTCAATGTTTTCTATACGATCGAGTGCGAGAGTAAGAATTTTTTCAGTTGTGTTGTCTTTCGCAAAAAGATACCAACGACGTTTATGAATTTTTACAAAAAAAGGATCCATTATGCGTATAGTAGAGTTAGTACTCTTGAAGGAACGATGGGTCACTTTAAGTTTATTCCCTGTTTTCATTGCATCCAAAACTACCGACAGCCAAATCTTTTCCGATGGTACTTCGTCAATAACAATTCTATTTTGTAAAAATTTGGAATTTTCCATTGTATTGGTTACATAAAAACCTTCCATCAACCAACTGAGAGCTGGTGTACTATTGCTTTTATCAATCGTGTATTTTCCGTGGTCATTCACGATTTTTATGTTATACAAATCTTCTATATCCTCTATATGGTCGTAAAATGTACGTCTTGCAAGCTCCGTACCTTTCGTATTGAGATAACAATTTTCCCATTTCTTGCTGAGTTCATCAAACTTTAATGGACACATATCCAAAGTTGTGATAAACCATAATAGACATTTGTTGTGATTTGAATGCATATTGGAAATTTTTTATAAACATAAGAAATTTTTCTTTGATGTTGATTTTTTTGAATAAAAGTATACGTGTAGTACTATCCATTAAAAATCATAATCAATCAAAAACGAATACCATAAATTATGGTAATGATATACATATAAGCAGTAATTTAGTTGTCAGTTGTTAAACGAATCTCTTTGTGTAAACAACTTACCATTATGGTAATCAAACAGAAAACTGACTACTGATAACTGATTAGAAATAACTCTGTTGCCAACTTGTAAATTATTCCCATTTATTTTTTTATATGACAGAGAGATGTGCGATAATTCCGCACATGTATACTATACATTTGCAAATAGTTAATTGAGTATAAACTAATAATTGGAGGTAACATGACAACAAGATCTTCTTACAACTCATCACTCAACGTATACAAACAAGAACTACGATTGCGTAAACCTCTTAGTCAAGAACAAGAACTGAAGGTAGGACGTAGAATCATTGCTGGTGATAAATCAGCTATTGCGGAATTGGTTGAGGCTAATACCCGTTATGCTTTTAAGTTTGCTTGTAAATACAATTATGGTAAAGTGCCATTTGAGGATATTGTAGAAGCTGCAAATATGGGGTTGATAGAAGCTGCCAAACGATTTGATGTCAATTGTGGAAATCTTTTCCAAACGTATGCAAATATGTGGATGTACAAGTATATTTTTTTGTTGCTTTCCGAAGAGAAATTAAACACCTGTGCGTGCGATTCAAATAATGAATATATTCCGTATCGGTCGTTGGATGCATATTTCTGTAGCGATGAAAATGGTTGCTTGTATGATGTGTTGGTGGACGAAAATTCAAAAGATGTAGAAGAAACTACAATAAACAATCTTGATTTTGCTTGTGTAATGCGTGGTTTCAAACTTTTAACACCTCGCGAACAAGATACCCTTGTACGCTTTTTTGGTCTTGGATTGGAAGACGAGGAGTCATTGGAATCCATTGGGAAATCGTATGGAATTAGTCGCGAGGCAGTTCGTCAGTCTAAAGAGCGTGCCATTAAGAAATTGAGAGATTTTGTGTCTTACAATTTAGTAGCATAAAATTGATTATATGGGAAAAAGGTGATTGCTTATGGTTTAATTTAGGCTTTTATAGACTACTGATACCTTGTTACAAATGATTGCGCTGCCAACTTGTATATTGTTCCCCTAAAAAATATGTTCCCTATAAATTGGGAACTCACTATTTCTATCTTATTTGAAAATATGGAATGTGTATATTTTCGAAAATATCTCATTTAAAAGTTAGTTGGTATGTTTGAACATTTCACACTTGAAAAAATAAGTTATCTTTGTATTACGAAAATCTTGATTCAAAGATAAAAGTGTTTGTGAATATGAGGAATGAGCATATACAGAACAAGGGTTTAAAGACATTTTTTTTTGCTTCTGTTCTTGCCTCTGTCATTATGCAGATTGATTTTATGATTGATGGGATTATAGTGAGTCATTTCGTATCTCCCGATGCTCTTAGTGTGATAAGTCTTTCCATTCCTGTGATGTCTGTCTTGTATTTGTTCGCAGGCGTTATAGGTATGGGGTTCTCAGTCCTCGTACCAAAGGAAATTGGTATGCAGAACTACATAGGAGTTGCAAGACTCTTCACATCTGGTATGCTTTTGGCTCTTTCTGTAACGGGAATCGTTGCTGCTGGGCTGATAGTTTTTTCGGAAGAAATTGCTATGCAGTTGACGACTGACATTCGTCTGCTACCACTTTTGCAATCTTATTTGCCTGTGATGTTTATAGGAAGTTTGGCGGTTGTCGCATTTACTCTTGCAATTGATTTTGTGAAACAGATTGGACATCCCGAGTTGGCAACCAAAGCTGTAATAATAGCTGCAATTGTCAATATTTGTCTTGATCTTCTTCTTGTAGGAGTATTCTCCTGTGGAATAATTGGGGCTGCATGGGGTACAACTATAAGTGTGTTGTTGGCATGTATTTTTCTTGCCCCTAGTTTACAAGGGAAAATGTCTACCATAACATGGGGCAGACCTCATAGTTCATATTTTTTTTCGTGTGGTAAAAATCTTATTATCAATGGTGTACCTGCCGCTGTGAATTCAGCGTCAATGGCAATACTTTTTGCGTTGCTCAATATGTTAGTACTGCGTTCGTGGGGACCTGATGGAATATTCATACTTTCGGTAATCCTGCAAATGCTTATGCTAATGTTATTAGTACTTAACGGTGCGGCTGAGGCTGTAACAGGAATTGGTGGGGTGATGCTCGGAGAGGGCGACATTGACAGATACCGTTGTCTTGTGTTTGGTATACTCAAGAAGAGTTCCTTGGCGCTTGCAGTTCTTACCATTATCCTAATTGTATATCCAGACATGCTCGCTATATTGTTCGGAGCTTCTAACGAACTACTTGATATTGTTCGTTTGCCGTTGAGGGTGTTCTGTCTATCATTTATTCCCATAGGGATTATTATTATTTTAGTTCCCTCGTTTCTGTTATTGGGATATAGGGTGTTATCGTCAGTCATACCTACGTTATATGTAGTTTGCCTTATTCCACTTGTCTGGGTGGCATCCGTCTTCTACCCTCAGTATTTGTGGTATGCACTCACCGCTGGCTTTTGGCTGATACTCATAATCGTACTTTGTTGTTCTTTGGTTATCTCGCGAAAAAATAGAAACTTGCATTGGCTGACGCTGATTTCAAAATTGCCCAATAACCCAAGTATATCTCTATCTGTAAATTATGACAAAGAATCCGTGTATAATGCTTTGGATCAGATTCATACTTTTCTTGGTATATGTGAACTTGATCATAGTCTTTATTACAAGGTGGCGAGTTGTCTTGAAGAACTGACTTACAATCTCATCTCTATGACCGAAAATACTGGGAAAATAGGATGGTTCGATCTCCGTGTTGTGGATGATGGAAATAAGATTACTATCACAATGAAGGATGACGGAGAGCCATACAATCCGATATTGAAATATAATCCCTCAGAAAATTACAACGCTGATGACGCAAATTATGCACTGATAATCCTCAATGCTTTTTGTACAGACCTTAACTATAAGTACATGAACGGCATCAATTGTGTTTATATGAATTTTAAATATGCAAAGTAAGAAAATGGAATCAACTTTTATCATTAAGTTGCTTGAAACGGCAAAGCGACTCAAAAATAAGATAGCTATTATTGATAATGGTGGGAATCGGAAAACAACATACGGCGAATTGTTGGATTTGTCGTTGAAGGTTGCTGGATTCATAAAAGGGAAAGGCATTGCTTCTGGTTCTTTCATATCAGTTAGAATGCCTTCGTGCATGGAATATATGGCAGCTGAAATTGGTATTTGGTTGTCTAAGTGTGCAGTAGTTCCTTTAGGTGATACGTTCCCTCAGCAAAGAGTTGATTACATTGTTGGTCATTGTGAGTGTCCATTGGTGATTGATGGAAATATGATGAAAACTATCAGTAATTGGGAACCAATAGATGCATCTATTCCAGAACGGGACGATACGGCACTTTTGATGTACACGTCTGGTAGTACAGGTAATCCTAAAGGCGTAATCATTTGTTTTGATGCGCTTGATTTGGGAACGCCACATATAATAGAAACTGGAAAGTGTACAGAAAAATCAATATTCGGCAATATATCTCCATTCTATTTTATCGCAATTACTCTTGTTTATTATGCTCTTTTGGCTGGGGCTACCATACATTTGTACAGCAGCGATGTGATAATGAATCCCGAGATGTTGGCTGATTACATCTCGGATAACGGAATAACTATTAGTTGTCTCACTCCTGCATTGCTTGGTTTGTTCCACAATCATAGTGATAACCTCAAAACTTTGATTTGTGTAGGAGACAAACTTGAGGGACATCAGTCTAAGGACGGATATCTATTGTACAATGGATATGGTATGACTGAGTTGGCTGGTTCTGCTATTTTATATGAAGTTCCAGAAAAACAGATGGGTAATGTACCATTAGGCAGACCAAAATATGGAGTCAAGTGCCGTGTCGTCGGAGAAGATGGGAAGGACGTTCCTCGGGGAGAAATCGGAGAACTATATCTCAAAGGTCATTTTTGTAAGGAATATTTCAAAGATCCAGAGCAAACAGCTACTCTCTATCAAGATGGTTGGCTTCATACAGGTGACCTTGTTAGGCAGGATACAGAAGGACTTTTCCATTATGTCAATCGCAAGGACAATATGGTCAAATTACACGGATTCCGTGTTGAACCTGGCGAGGTTGAGATAGTGATAAAAAATGTTCCAGGAGTATCAGATGCTGTTGTAAAAGGATTTAATAATGGCGGAGATAATCAGTATCTATGTGCTTATTTTGTCTCTGATAGGGTTTCAGAAGATGAATTGCGGTTGAAAATTTCAGAGTCATTGCCAGAATATATGATTCCAAGTTTTTTTGTGCAACTTGATAAGATGCCTCTTAGTCCTAATGGCAAGATTGACCGCAAGGCACTTCCAGAACCGAAGGTCGAACAAGAAACGTATGTTGCACCCAACAATGAAACTGAACGAATAATTGCCGAGACAATCCAAAGCGTATTGAATCTTACAGAGCCAGTTAGTGTGACGGCACAATTTGTAGCATTTGGTGGTGATTCCATCAAGGCCATGCAGCTTGTAAGCGAGTTACGAAAAAGAAATATAAATATTACAATAAGTCAGGTACTTAACCTAAAAACCGCCAGAGCATTGGCAACGCAGATATCTCCAGATGAAAATGAAGATGACGTATTTTTTACAAACAAAGACGGATATTATCATCTAAATTATTTGACTCGCTCAATGCTATTGGTTGACTTTGGAGAACAATACGAGTTATTATCACATGTGTACAGTGAGATAAGGTTCAGCGGAACAGATATAATGCGTCTCAAAAACGCAGTTTGTCGAGTGATTGAAGCTCATCCATTCCTCAAGGCGAGAATAGAAATGCATGAAAATGAACCTATGTGGCATAGGGATGACGAACGAGAACTGAAGATTGCCGTAGAAAATGTAGATTCTTTTGATACTATACAGAAAGACTTTAAACCATATAAATTGTTAGAAGATGATTTAACTCGTATTACCATCTATGTATCACAACACGAGATGATGTTATTGAGTGACTTCAGTCATTTAATCTTAGACGGAATTTCCATAGGTTTGTATAGGTCAGAAATACTCAAATCATATAATAATCCCGAACTTCCAATTTCGCATTCAAAAGCAACAGGATACGATTTGTACGCCATCGAGCAGATGTGGCTTAACAAAAATGATAATCAAAAAGAGGCAGAAACCTATTTCGGGTCACTGATGAAAGGTGTTGTAAGCGCTCCATATCCATATTCACGAACGCTTGATTTGGAAAAACAATCCTACAATTTGATACGTAAATTGGAGAACAGCCGAGAAATAGAAATATTCTGCAAACGAGAAGGATTTACGGTGAATTCATATTTACTGACAACATTGCTCAGTGCGCTCATGCGATTACTTCGTCAGGATAATCTTATGATTTTTGCCACCTCTTCGGGACGAACAGTGATGTCTCAGGACATTTTGGGCAATATGGCAAGGTCTCTTCCCGTAGTTGGAGAAAAGCAATGGCTAGATACCACACCGCAGGAATTGATACACAGAGTCGAGCAGCAGTATATGGATTCTATGAAGTATGAGATGTATCCTATCAATGAACTCGTTGCAAAAAACGATAATAAAGTAAAATTACACTATACATCCGAGATTCTTTCCAATGAAGGTTCCTTCAGCGAGAAAAATATTATTTCCTTGTCAAATATTATTGAGTATAAAGGAGATTCCATAACATTCTTCTCATACAAATCTGCAGAAAACAATTATGCGATAACGCAATTATACGACGGAACACTATATTCTCGACGTGATATGCAGGCGTTGTTAGATGCATGGTATATGTTTGCGATAGAGTTCTGTCGGGAAACAAAACCAGTCAATACGTTGCCGATTGTCACACCAGAGGAAAGCAAAAGAATACTTGATTTAGGGGATGGAAACGTAAGACACAAGTATAACTATGAAGATTATAATCTTCTGCCGAAAGATATGACCATAGTGGAGAATGTTATGCGTCTTGCGCACGAAGAACCACAGAAAAAAGCAGTGATAGATATAAGTGGTTATTATACACGCGAGCAATTGAATCTTTACAGTAATAAGGTTGCCCACTGGCTTATAGCTCAAAATATACCGCAAAATTCTGTCATAGGAATTCTAACCCCACGTTGCAAGGAATATGTTGCATTGGCATTTGGTGTATTAAAGGCAAACTGCGCCATTGTTGCTTTAGAGGATGATTATCCAGAAGAACGCAGGCAACAGATTATAGAAGAGGCTGAAGTCCCAATAGTTCTTACATTGGAAACCCTTCAGTTAATAGTTGATTCAGATACAGAAGATACGGATATCTGCTTATGTACGATAAAGAGTGTCTTTCAGATATTCTTTACTTCGGGTTCTACAGGTCGCCCCAAGGGAGTGGTACGTACGTTAGCGGAGATGACATACCATATGAATAACACCATTATGTTCGGTAGTTATGATGAAAATTCTGAATATGTTGTGGCAGTGCGTTTCAGTTTTGTTGCCTGTACAGCAGATCTGTGGATGTGCATATCTCATGGCAATACAATCCATATTGTACCACCAGCCATGACCCGCGATCTTGATTTACTAACTCAATACGTGAATGAACACAATATATATTCACTATTGATGCCTGCCAGTCTCGGCGTGATGTTAATAAACAATTTCGACGTACCATTAAAGCATATCTTCTTGGCCGCAGAAAAGATTCAACCAATAACGTCACACAAAGTGAAGGCAATAAATCTCTATGCTTGTACAGAAGTACTCTGGATAACCAGCAAGATTATACACCCCGAAGATACGCATCTCACAGCAGGCATTCCTCAGGTAGGAGTTCAGATTTATATTCTTGATGAGCATCAGAACCTTCTGCCACAAGGCGTAGTTGGAGAAATTTGCATATCAGCAACAACTATGGCTAAGGAGTATCTCAACGATCCAGGACTGAACGCACGTAAGTTTATTCCTAATCCGTTTTGCCTAGGGGAAAGGCTGTATCGTTCAGGAGACCTTGGTTATATAGATGAGAATGGCGAACTCAACGTCGTAGGACGTATGGATAACATGGTCAAACTACACGGATTCCGTATAGAACTTGATGAAATATCGCATGCGGCAATGGATTGCCCAGACGTAGATATGTGTGTATGTGCCAAGTGCAACATACATGGTTCGGAAACATTGTGTCTCTACTATACATCATCAACAAGTGCGAACAAAGAGACTATTTCCTCTCAATTATCAGACCGTCTCCGCTCTATGCTCTCTCAATCATTGCCATCGTATATGGTTCCCGAACTATATATGCAACTTGACAAGATGCCTCTTAGTCCTAATGGAAAGATTGACCGCAAAGCACTTCCAGAACCAGAATATAAGGCTAAAAGTTTCGTGTTGCCTGATTCGGAGGAAGAACAAAAAGTTCTATCCATTGTGGAAGATATGATGGGTATTAGTCCTATCAGTGTTACTGATAATCTCATTTCTCTCGGACTCACATCCATATCGGTCATCCGCCTTTCGATACTTTTGACTCAGGATTTTGGGAAAAATATCAATATATCCCATATTATGGCAACTCCGACGGTTAGAGATATCACTGCTCATCTGAAAAAAGATGATAAGATAGATGTACCTATTCGACCTCGACAAGAATATTATCCGATTTGTGACAATTTGAAAGTTGAGTTGAATCAGCTTTTAAACAATTCGGGCAAGGTTTTCCTTAATCTTTCTTCTTGTGTACTGATTGACAAGGAGTTCGTTGATGTGGATAGGTTGAGAAATGCCATTATTTCAGTTATTGACGCTACGCCTTTCTTGAAAGTTCGTATAGAATTTATTGATGGTGAATATCGAATCAAGAGACGAGATGATGCCAAGGCTATTTGCGTGGTTGAGTCTGTGGATACGATGCCAGACAGAAATTATTTTGCAGCTAAAATTAAGCCGTTTAAACCCCTATCAGAAGATTGGTATAGAATCAATATTACGGTATGTAGAAACAAAGTTTTTGTACTATATGATATATTGCACATACTTATCGATGGATTGTCGTGTAAAGATTTCTTCGATAGAGTGCTCGAAGCGTACGAGTCAGGCAAGAGGCCTAAGTTGGAGAAATATACCTACTATGACTATCTGCTTGATGTTCAGGAGAATTTTGTACCTCGTGAGGTGAAGAAGGGAGACGCATGGTATGCTGATATGTTTAGGAAGTGCGGAAACGTGCTGCTGATTCATGATTTGAAGCCTGTATATGATGGTATGGTGGGTTTAGAACAGAATGTTACAATAGAGGTTGAAGGTCTACATATTAAGGAGATTTGTAAAGAATATGGACTAACAGAAGGAAATTTATTCCTCACTATGGTTATGATGGCTCTTCAGCAAGTTTCAGGTCGTGAACGATTTATGATGCGAATATTAAGTAATGAACGATATATTAATGATTCCACATACTACAAGACGTTAGGTTATTTTTTGGCGACAACGTATGTTGGCATCGATCATCAGATGCAGGTCGAAAATTTAATTGCTGATACGTGCAACTTGCAATCTCAAGCGATACAATCCAATGATTTGATTCATTATCCATTTTCTCGTATGTTTGAAACATGTAATATCACAGAAGCAGACTGGAACTTGGTACCATGTTTTATGTATCAGGATAGAGAATTGTATGATTTTAAAATTGGAGAAACAAGAGGTTGTGAAATATGGACATACAACAATCCGTATGCACAAGATGGATTGCTTATTGAAGTTGTTCCAATTGATAATGAGAGCTACAATATATCACTCATTTATGATTCCAAGTATTTTAGTCGTCAACTCATACGTTCACTTAAAGAGGCAATACGAAGTGTGATAAATGCTTTTCTGACAAAATAAGGATTGAAAATCTTTCAAAAAATCGGACAAGGTCTAATTATACAAAATCGTGGATAAATGGAAAAACAAAAAATATAAGATGCAACAATGATACGGAATTTACCTCGCGCAAGTTTATAGAATGTCGCAGAGTTAATGATATAGAACTTTTCTCATCTACTCAAGAAATGTTCGCACATTTTCAATTGTCAATCGCTTCAATTCTTCAAGCGCAACGTCACTGAACCAAGCAATGTGTGGTGTTATAAAGACTTTATCTTGTATATCGTCATCAAATAATGGGGAATCTATCGGCAGCGGCTCCTTTTGCAGCACATCCAAAGCTGCTCCCGCTATCTGATTATTTTTTAATGCTTGTGCCAATGCAACTTCATCAACAATTCCACCTCGACCAACATTTATCAAATATGCCGTAGATTTCATTTGTTTTAACTCTTTTTCTCCTATCAAATTTAGAGTTCCTGCATTCAACGGAGAGTGAATAGACACGATATCTGATTCTTGCAACAATTTTTCAAAACTAAATTCTTGATAATCACATGTATGATTTTTTCCTGATGTAGAATAATATATAACCTTGCATCCAAAGGCAGTCGCGACTTCTGCAACTCTTCTACCTATTGTTCCCAAACCAATAATTCCCCACGTTCCTCTCGCTATTCGTAATCCTCCTGGATAAAAATGAGTAAAAAATTTCTGACTAGAGTATTCTTTTGATTTTACATAACGAGAATAAAACTCAACACGACGAATCAATCCGAATAACAAAGTAAATGTATGTTGAACAACCGTTTCCGTAGAATATCCAGCAACATTTTTAACGACTACATTTTTCTGCTTTGCATACTCTAAATCCACATTATTCATTCCCGTAGCTATTATCGATATCAAACGTATTGAAGGACAACTATCAAACACAAATTTGTCAATTTTAACATTATTTGTTACAACTATGGTTGCATTACCAATATGATTGATTCGTTCTTCCAATGTGGTTTTTTTGTAAACTGTAAGTGTCCCAAATGACTTTAACACGTCAAAAAAAGAATCATCACCCAATACTGCCGAATCAAGAACAACTATTCGTTCCATATTTATCTTTTATTATTAATCTTTACAAAGATACCGATTTTTCTATTTTCATATAATACAAAAATAAGACGGTAATGATATACATCTTGCAATAATTTAGTTGTCATTTTCCAGTTGTTAGACGAATCTCTTTTCCCATTATGAAAATCAAACTGAAAACTGACTACTGACACATAGTTACAAATGATTGCGACCAACTTGTATATTGTTCCCGATAAGAAATCAACACCTATATCTACTCTATTACTTTAGTTTCTAACTCAAACAATACAAAAAAAAGAGGTTTCCCTTTATTTTTGGAAAACCTCTCAAATATTACTTACTTAAAATCTACTTGCTTATTCAGCTTTTGCTTCTGCAGGAGTTTCTACAACTTCAGCATCTTTTACCTCTGCCTTAGCTGTAGATTTCTTACGACTTCTACGAACA
>JAZRVS010000140.1:0-21425 GCA_045599365.1 Bacteroidales bacterium | reverse complement strand
TTTTGTCGTTTTTCCAAAATTTTCTATTTCCCAAGAGCAAAATCAAAGATTTTTTCAAAAACTGATAAATTTCTCAGTTTTTCTCAATCTGAAAAGTTTGCAGCATAAAAAAAGAGACTGCTCTTTTGAGACAGTCTCTTTGTGTTCGTTGGCAATATCAAGAAAGAAATTGTGATTCAGTATGTTGGATATTCTCATAAGCAACACAATATCTATATTATCCCTTTTAAAAATACTATACACATTAGTTCGATTGCAATGTAATTGTTTTGCCAACCACGATGCCTTTTGTCCATGTTCGTCAAGAACTTTTTTAATCATTTTTCCTACGTGTATGTTTGGCTGCTGAGTATCCATAAAAAAGGCGTAAATCGTTTCGTTTTTGTCGTTTATTTGACACGGATAGCTCGGCAAAGCATATGAAACCAAATAAACACGGAACAATCCACGCCCGAGGACGTGAACCCCCGCAACTTATTCTTGTTTCACTTTAAATTTGCCGATTTACCGTGTAAGAATATAGAAGCTAAAGTTCTGTATATATGTTAATTATTTTCTGTTTTTGTTTCTATTTGTTTTTTCGTTTTGGTAAAGATAGGAATAATCTTGTTGAATGTGAAATATTCAATGCACAATGAAATAGTAATCAAGATTCAAAACATATTGCTGGGAACGGAAAACACTTGCGAACCATTCATTTCGTAATTATTTTCGAATACCAGTTAATGTAGCAAGGATTGTCGTAATACGCAATTCATTCTTTAATTTGTTCGCAATTGTTTTGGATACAATTTTTTGAAAGCTAAAATGCCACCTTGCATATTATACACTTCCTTATATCCAAGTTGTAACATTACGTTCATTGCATTGTAACTACGTTTCCCAGAGCGACAATAGACTAAGACTGGTAAATCCTTATCTACAACAAGAATATTGTCGGAAAACGCTGGATTTTTGTAATCTATATTAACAGCATTTTTAATATATGTAGAATCATACTCTATTTTTGTTCGTACATCTACAATTTGTAGATTTTTTTGATTTAATATCAAATTCATAGATTCTTCTACTGAAATATTTTTTTGCGCAAACACAAGCGAAGGCATCAATAGTAAAAATGCAAGAATCAACTTTTTCATAAGAATAAAAAATAAATTAAAACACGATTGCAAAAACAAAAAAAGGCTACCAAACGGCAACCTTCTTTTGCTTTATTACAAAAATTCTTAATCTGCGAATTTAGCACATAAGAATTCTCTGTTCAAACGAGCAATGTTTGTAATAGAAACACCTTTTGGACATTCAGCTTCGCAAGCACCTGTGTTTGTACAGTTACCGAATCCAAGTTCATCCATTTTAGCAACCATTGCTTTAGCACGACGAGCAGCTTCAACTTTTCCTTGTGGAAGAAGTGCCAATTGCGAAACTTTTGCAGAAACAAACAACATGGCAGAACCATTCTTACAAGTTGCAACGCAAGCACCACAACCAATACAAGTAGCGGCATCCATAGCTTCATCAGCAATAGTTTTTGCAATTGGAATAGCATTTCCATCAGGAACACCACCAGTGTTAACAGATACGAAACCACCAGCTTGCATAATTTTGTCGAATGCACTACGGTCAACCATCAAATCTTTGATTACAGGGAAACCAGCAGAACGCCAAGGTTCAACAGTGATTGTATCGCCATCGTTAAATTTACGCATGTGTAATTGGCAAGTTGTTACGTGATCGTCTGGACCATGAGCTTCACCATTGATATATAAGCTACACATACCACAAATACCTTCACGGCAATCGTGATCAAATGCAACTGGTTCTTGTCCAGCATTGATTAGTTGTTCATTAAGAACATCCATCATTTCCAAGAAAGAACTATTTGGTGAAATTTCTTTTAGACTATATGTTTCAAAATGACCTTGTTCTTTTGGACCTTTTTGTCTCCAAACTTTAAGTGTCAAATTCAAGTTTTGTACTTCCATAACTCGATATATTTTATCCTTTACAGGTATTAGACAATAGATTACTTATAATTTCTTTGTTTCAATTCAACGAACTCGAATTTCAACTCTTCTTTGTGAAGTTCTGGCTCAACGTCTTTGCCTTTGTATTCCCAAGCGCCAACGTATGCGAACTTGTCATCTTGACGAAGTGCCTCACCTTCTTCTGTTTGATATTCTTCACGGAAGTGACCACCACAAGATTCTTCACGATTCAAAGCATCACGTGCAATCAATTCACCTAATTCAAGGAAGTCGGCAACACGATTTGCTTTTTCAAGTTCAACATTCAATTCGTTTGCATTTCCAGGAATACGAACATTTTTCCAGAATTCAGCACGAAGTTCTTGAATTTGTTTGATACCTTCTTGAAGACCTTCTTTAGTACGTCCCATACCAACGTGTTCCCACATGATATGACCAAGTTTCTTGTGAATGCTATCAACAGATTCTGTTCCCTTGACATTCATAAGTTCATCAATGTGAGCTTGAACATCAGCTTTTACCTTAGCGAATTCACCAGAGTTTGTATCCATTCTTGGAGTGTGAAGTTCGTCAGCTAAGTAGTTTTGAACTGTGTAAGGAATTACGAAGTATCCATCAGCCAAACCTTGCATCAAAGCAGAAGCACCAAGACGGTTAGCTCCGTGGTCAGAGAAGTTAGCTTCACCAGCTGCGAACAAACCTGGAATAGTTGTTTGTAATTCATAATCAACCCAAATACCACCCATTGTGTAGTGGATAGCTGGATAAATCTTCATTGGAGTTTCGTATGGATTGTCGTTAGTAATCTTTTCGTACATTTGGAACAAGTTACCATAACGAGCTTCAACAACATCTTTTCCTAAACGTTCAATTGCATATTTGAAATCCAAGAATACAGCACCACCATTTTCAACGCCGAAACCGTGGTCGCAACGTTCTTTAGCTGCACGAGAAGCAACGTCACGTGGAACCAAGTTACCAAATGCAGGGTAACGTCTTTCCAAATAGAAATCACGATCATCTTCTGGGATATCTGCAGCTGATTTTTTACCAGCACGGATAGCTTCAGCATCTTCTGCTTTTTTAGGAGCCCAAATACGACCATCGTTTCTCAAAGATTCTGACATCAATGTCAATTTTGATTGGAATTCTCCGTGAACAGGAATACAAGTTGGGTGGATTTGAACATAGCAAGGATTTGCGAAATAAGCACCTTTCTTATATGCTTTCCAAGCTGCAGAACCATTTGATCCCATTGCATTTGTTGACAAGAAGAATACGTTTCCGTAACCACCAGTTGCAAGAATTACCGCATGACCGAAATGAGCTTCAATTTCGCCAGTAATCAAGTTACGAGTTACAATACCACGACATTTTCCGTCAACAACAACGATATCCATCATTTCTGTACGAGTGTACATTTTAACAGTACCCTTACCGATTTGACGACTCAATGCGCTGTAAGCACCCAAAAGCAATTGTTGACCAGTTTGACCTTTAGCATAGAAAGTACGAGAAACTTGTGCACCACCGAAAGAACGGTTAGCCAACAACCCTCCGTAATCACGAGCGAAAGGAACACCCTGAGCAACACATTGGTCAATGATGTTGTTACTTACTTCGGCCAAACGATATACGTTAGCTTCGCGAGCACGGTAGTCACCACCTTTAATTGTATCGTAGAATAAGCGATAAACGCTATCACCATCATTTTGATAATTTTTTGCAGCATTGATACCACCTTGTGCAGCGATTGAGTGAGCACGACGTGGACTATCTTGGTAGCAAAAACATTTTACGTTGAAACCAAGTTCACCAAGAGAAGCGGCAGCAGATGCGCCAGCTAAACCAGAACCAACAACGATAACATCAAGTTTACGTTTGTTAGCTGGGTTTACAAGTTTTTGATGAGCCTTATAATTAGACCATTTTTCAAACAAATGTCCTTCTGGAATTTTACTATCTAAAGTTGCCATAACTATATTTTTTCAAAGTTAATACTAATTAAGCCATACAAAATGCTGCAACTACAACAGCTTCGAATGTTACGCAGATGATAGTTGCTAAAACGTCAGAAAGACATTTCAAACGGCTCATCCAAGTTTTATTATTCCATCCAAGAGTTTGGAATGCACTCCAAAATCCGTGAGTCAAGTGGAACCACATTGCAACGAACCAAACTGTGTAGGCTGCAACAACCCAAGGTTTAGAGAACCAATAGAAGATGAAAGCAGAGCCATCAGCAGGTCCTGCGATTGCATCAACGTTTCCTGTGATTTCTGCGAACTGCATTCTGTACCAGAACATAAACAAGTGGATAATCAAACCTAAAACGATGATTATACCAAGAAAGAACATGTTTTTAGAAGCCCATTCAACAGATGCAGGACGAACCTCGCTATTGTATTTATCTACGCCACGAGCTTTTTTATTTTGAATAGTCAAAATAGTTGCGTACAAAAGGTGAATAATAAAACCTAATGCAATAATTGCAGTACCAACTAAAGCATACCAATGTGCGCCAAGAAATTCACAAATTGCATTGTAATTTTCTGGACTAAAAATGTGAACTGCGTTCATTGTAGCATGAAAAGCCACGAACAAAACGAAAAATAGTCCCGTAACACTCATCAGAAATTTCTTTCCGATGGAAGAACTAAGAAAGCATGGATTTGACATAAATTATAAGTTTTAAGTTTATTTTAAAATTACTTGTTGCAAAGATATAATTTTTAGGTATTATTTCAGCAGTTAGCACTTTTTTTTTAGCCTTACTTAAGCAATTCTTCAATTGTAGATGCTGCTTCATTGAAAAGCGACTCTATTTGAGAAGCGGCATCAGAGAATCCTTGTTTTATAATGGCAGCATTAATTTTTCCGTTCAGTTCATTGATAGTTTGACGTTCTTCTTGCGTCATATCTGGCATATACTTTGAATAATTGTCTCGGAGTTCTGTATATCTTTTTTGAACAGCTTCCCAATCTGTTTCTGTGTAGGTATCACTTTGCTCCAATAAATTGGTAGCGAATGTTTTATACTCCTTTAAATACCTGTCTTTTTCTGACATACAAGATGACATAATGAATAACGCGCATAGCGAAATAAAAATTGCTTTTAGTTTCATACGATTTTTGATTAGATTGTATCCATAAACGATTTTTCTACACGATTAAACACAACAGTACCAATTAGCAATAAGACTAACATAAATGCCATACTATAAGCCAACCAGAACCACGAAAAAGTTCCAACACCAAGCACTCCAAACTTAAATGTTTCTACTATTGAGGTCATTGGATTTAGTTGAAAAATCCACTGTTTATCGGCTGGCATTGTACTTAATGGATAAATAACTGGTGTTGCATACATCCACAACTGAACGCCAAATTGCAATAAAAAAGTTAAATCTCGATATTTTGTCGTTAAAGAAGAAAATATAATTCCAAAACCCAAACTTAAACCTGCTATCATTATCAGCAACACAGGAAATAACAATATGTAGATATTAACAGATACCTCAGCTCCAGAAAAGACATAATAGACATAAATAACAATAAAAAGCCCCAACTGAATTGCAAATCGAACCAAATTTGAAATGGTAACAGAAATTGGAACCACCAATCGAGGAAAATACACTTTACCAAAAACGCCTTGGTTATCAACGAATGTTTTTGAATTACGATTTAGACAATCAGCAAAATAATTCCACATTATGATACCAGAGAAATAGAATAAAATTCCTGGTACACCATCAGTTGAAATCCCCGCCAAATTACCAAAAACAAATAAAAACATAATTGTCGTTAATATTGGCTGAACAACGAACCACAGTGGACCCAAAATAGTTTGTTTGTAAAATGTAACGATATCTCGTTTTACATACATACGCACCAAATCCTTATATTCAATCAAATCTTTAAGATTGAGTGAAAACAAGCGATTGTTTGGTGTTATTATATTTATTTTCTCTGGCATATTTACTACAAAGTACAATTATCAGCACCCCATTCTTTGTAATACGAATCTATTTGTTGTTTAATTTCCTCTGTAATCACAGATTTATCACCATTGGTATAAAGCACATCTACGACATCCGCCATACTCACAATGGCACACGTTGGGAATCCATATTTTTCAGAAATAACGTCTAATGCGGCTTTAGTACTTTCTGGAGCTCGTTCCATACGATTAAGGCTCACTATTTCACCAACGATTTTTATACCACCTTTGACAGTTTCTTGAGCTTTAATTTTAGGATACGTTTCATCAATAGATTTTCCCGATGTTGTTACATCTTCAATTATAACGACTCTATCACCATCTTTTATTTTGTAGCCAAGCAATGCACCTTTATCAGCGCCATGATCTTTTTCTTCTTTTCTATCGCAACAATACTTTATTTCTTTCCCATACAATTCACTATACGCTACCGCAGTTACAACGGCAAGTGGAATTCCTTTATAGGCTGGGCCAAAAAAGACATCAATTTCATCACCAAAATTATCGTGTATGGCTTTTGCATAATACTCCCCTAATCGTTTCAATTGTCCACCAGATACATACGCACCAGCATTCATAAAGAAAGGTGATTGTCGTCCGCTTTTCAACGTAAAAGAGCCAAATTTAAGAACTTGGCATTCCAACATAAAATTGATAAAATCTTTTTTGTACTGTTCCATTTTTGTAAGTATTACCTAATACAAAGGTATAAAATTATTGGACACTATACATCTCAATGAAAGAAAAACTAACGATTAGTGTTTAGTGATTCGTGGATAATGGGCTCTTTTTTTTCTAACGGAATTTGGGTAAAGACCAATTTTTTAAGACACTTATAGTTCTCACGATGAAAATGACTAAAGAGGAAGCAATTATTGTTACAAACTCTGGACAGCCTACAAAATCCAACAACAAATACACGCATCCACCGACGAAACAAGCCGTTGCATATATTTTCTTTTTGAAAATAAGAGGCACGTCAACACACATCATATCGCGAACAATACCACCAAACACCGCAGTTAAAATTCCCATCATCACCGCTATAATTGGATGAATTCCCAATGCCAAACCTTTTTGCATACCTATGATAGTAAAAACACTTATTCCAATCGTATCGAAAAGGAACAATGTTTTTGTATATTTTTCTATGGTTTGACGAAACAAAAATGTGATAGTTACCGCAATAATAACAATATAAAAATACCAAATATTATGTAACCAAGCCACAGGTACATTAAGCATCATATCTCGAAGAGTACCGCCACCTATTGCCGTAACAAAGCCAAGGAACAATCCGCCAAATAAATCAAACTTTTTATGAGCGGCACGCAACGCACCACTAATTGCAAACGCGAACGTTCCTAAATAATCAGAAATAAGAATTATATCGGCAACCGACATTATACATTAAATTTGAAGTGCATTATATCGCCATCTTGTACCACATAATCCTTTCCTTCCATTGACATTTTTCCAGCTTCTTTTACTGCAAGTTCGGAACCTAAAGCAATATAATCCTCATATTTGATTACCTCAGCCTTTATGAATCCTTTTTCAAAATCAGTATGAATAACACCTGCGGCTTGAGGAGCTTTGGCACCTTTATGATAAGTCCATGCACGAACTTCTTTTGGTCCAGCAGTTAAAAATGTCTCCAAATTAAGCAATGAATATGCTTGACGAATAAGTTTGTTAACACCAGGTTCGCTCAATCCAACATCTTGCAAAAACATATCACGTTCTTCTTGAGTTTCGAGTTCTGCAATTTCTGCTTCCAAAGCAGTTGCCAAAATTAATACTTCTGCTTTTTCATTCTTAATAGATTCTTTTACAGCATCGACATACTTATTACCGTTAATGCCCGATTCATCAACATTACAGACATACATTACAGGCTTGAGTGTTAGCAAGTGTAAATCGTAAATTGCAGTTTGTTCTTCCTCATCTAAACCAAGTGTACGAACAGATTCACCCTTCAACAACGAAGCTTTAACACGAGTAAGAATATCGCAAACAAATTTTGCATCTTTATCACCACCCGCGCGAGCTTGTTTCTCAACCTTGCTCAATCGTTGTTCAACAGTTTCTAAATCTTTGAACTGCAATTCCATATCAATAGTTTCCTTATCGCGAACAGGATTTATTGAGCCATCGACATGGGTAATATTATCATTTTCAAAACAACGAAGAACATGGATAATAGCATCAGTTTCGCGAATATTTGCCAAAAATTTATTACCCAAACCTTCACCCCGACTCGCACCCTTAACCAATCCCGCAATATCAACAATTTCAACTGTAGTTGGCACGACCTTTTCTGGGTGTACAATTTTTTCCAATTCATTCAAACGATTATCTGGAACAGTAATCATTCCCACATTTGGTTCAATAGTACAAAAAGGAAAATTTGCTGCTTGTGCTTTTGCATTTGTCAAGCAATTGAATAATGTTGATTTTCCGACATTTGGCAAACCAACAATGCCACATTTCAAACCCATATCAAATTTATTTTTTGCAAAAGTACGTTTTTTTAAATTTAATTCACCGCAAATTGTATATTTGCATAAATCATTTTTTTCGTATGGTTATTCATAATGAAAAATACGCGAGTAAACTTAAAATTTTGAAGACGTTTGGTGTCGTTGGAATTACGACTTTGTGCGTATATATTCCACTTTCTCCTATGTTTTTACGCGAATTTGGCGTCAATCCGAAGCCATTATCCGCACCACTTTGTATAGCCTTTATACTTGCAATTATTGCGATATACGCAATGATTATCTACTTACGACACAAGAAAAAATTAAACTTCATATATATTTCAGACGAAGACAAGCAAAATCTTGTTTTTCGGTTTTATCACATACAACTATTGATGAAGAAATGCACATCATACAAAATCCCATTTTCATCGTTCAAGAAATATGAAATTGTTAGAGGTGAGAAAGATTGTGATTTAATTCTCTATCAAAAAATGGATAAAAATCAATTAGCAAAATACCCTCCGATTAGTTTAAATGCGTTGAAAGAAGAGGAAATAAAGCAAGTAACAGATTTGTTGGACCAATATTGTTAAGCGGATGAAAAAATTATTATTAATCACTCTATTAAGTCTTTGTGTATCTTCGGTTTTTGCACAAAGAGATGATGAAAAATGGTATTTAAATGGTCTAGGATTCCGTTTAGAAGTTGGTGCAGATTCCGATAATTTGATGGGAGTTGAATACAATCATTTTTTTCGTCAGAGATTTGATATAACAGCCTTATACATATTGAATTGGGATTTTTCGAGTAATTGTATATATGAAGGTGCGATAATGGCGAAATATGTTGCTGGCTATCCAAACCTTTCAACAAGACTCCGTTGGTTCGTCGGAGGAGGGTTAGAATGCATGGGACAAGGTATTAGGGATTATGACGGAAAAACAAAAACAGGTGACGTACGAATTCTATTTGGTCCAACAGCTGTATTGGGAACAGGATACTCGTTCAAAAAGTTTCCAATAAATGCAACGGTTGAATGGAGACCAAGTATTTATGTAGCACATAAAAATAGAAGTATCAACGACACTGCAGAAAAATTCGCAATATTTGCATTTACAGTAAGCTACATAACAAGCAATCGCTATTAGAATGAAGAAAATATTTTTAGTATTCGTCCCTATTTTCTGTTTCTATGCTTGTAACAACAAAACAACAGATACGAAAGGCTCTGAATTTGTAAATAATTTAATTTCGCCAAAATCGTGTATCACATACGAACAAGAATTGAATATTCCCGAAGAGTATTTTTTCTTTAAATCCATCAATGTTGATTCATTTTTATCATCGCTTACGTCAAAAGTATTAAATGGGAATAATATTGTTGCGTATCAGCCATTTTCTAAAACAGAGGCATACGACAAAGAAACGCTCACATCGATTTTTGAAACAATAAACTCAAAAGAATACCACACATTATTGTTTGACGAAGAATGGGCATTGGACACAGCAAAATTCATAATGAAGAAAAAAGTGAACTCTTATTCTCTTGTGCGACAATTCAATAGAGAGACATCTGATGGTGAATTTATTCCAACAAAATCAATCATTGCATCATTCAATTTTAATGGAGAGATACAAAATGTAACGAGCAAAGGTTGCACGCTGTTAGAATCAAATGTAGCATACGAGGTTCCTTTTACAAACGAAGAGAATCCAGAATTTTTTGACAACATACAAATTCGCTATGTTGCACGAACCATTTTGGATAAAGCACTTTGTGGCAACGTACAATCATATAGCTTTTCGTACCGAGACACCTTGTTAGTTCGAGAGCAAGAAGAAGTAAAAGAATCATTAGGCGAAGGCGTTGTATGTTACACCAACGAAGACGAAACTGGGAATATGGACACCCTCTGTGTAGAACAAAAGGCTGACCCACAAGAAATTACAGGGTTAGCATTTATAGAAGATTGGTATCTCAACAAATCTACCATGGAAATTGTGAAAATTGTAAAGGGCATTGCTCCAGTTAGAACATATTATCATTTTGTAGAAAACTCAGAACCTGAATTAGTAAAATCAATACCGTTTGTTATGTATTTAAATAGCTCAGAATAATTTATAATGGATATTCCCATATAAATAAAAAATCACCCCATAACCTAAAAATAAAAAATTATTAAAAATGAAGTCGCAAGATTTACTATTTTACGTTGCAACCTCAATGTTGCAAGCAGTTGGTCCAATAAAGGCGAAACAACTTATTTCGTATCTTGGCAGTCCAGAACAAATATTCAAAGAATCAAGAAAAAATCTTGAAAAGATTCCGAATATCGGTCCAAGCATAGCAAAAGAAATAAGAGAAAATGACGTATTAAACAAGGCAGAAAAAGAAATTGAGTACATTCTCAAAAACAATATTTCAACATTTGTATATGTAGAAGATACGTTCCCTTTCCGTATGAAAAACTGTGAAGATGGTCCCCTTCTATTTTACAGCAAAGGGAAAGCTGACTTTAATGCTCAAAAAATAATCAGCATTGTAGGGACACGAAACGCAACAGAATATGGCAGACAATGTTGCAAAAACCTCATCAACGACATAAAAGCTCATAATCCTATAATTGTCAGCGGATTAGCATTTGGCATAGATGCTTGTGCACACAAAGAAGCAATGAATGCTGGATTAGAAACAATAGCGGTACTCGGGTCTCCACTTTGCAATGTAACTCCAGCATCAAATATTGACATAGCACGTTCCATTGTAAAACAAGGTTGTGTAATTTCTGAATATCATTCCAAAATAGTTTTAGATAGCAAACTGTATGTTCGTCGCAATCGTATTATTGCAGCCTTGTCTGATGCTACAATTATAGTTGAGAGTAAAGAAAAAGGCGGAGCGCTAATTACAGCAGATTTTGCCATGCAATACAATCGGGACGTATGTGCATTTCCTGGTAATGCTGGTAGTAAATTTTCGCAAGGTTGCAACAATCTCATCAAAACAAATTGTGCTGCATTGATTGAAAATGGTAATGATTTAGAAAAAATACTCAACTGGGATATTCCAGAGAAAAAAGCAATTCAAAAATCTTTATTTGTCAACATTAGTAAAGAAGAACAAAAAATCATAGATTATCTTTCAATGCACCCCGATACTACAATTGATAAAATTGCAATTGATTGCGAAATACCAATGAGTAAACTATCATCTCTTTTACTTAATCTTGAATTTTCTGGATTGGTAATTCGACTTCCTGGCTCTTGTTTTCGGACAGCTTAAAAATAAGGAAACAATATACAAGTTGGCAGCGCAATCAGGTGTCAGTTTTCAGTTTGATTTCCGTAATGGTAAGTTGATTACACAAAGAGATTCGTCTGACAACTAAATTACAGTCAAGATGTATATCACTGTTAAAAACAATGCTATTTCTTTAGAATTTTGTTATACTTTGTTGTATCCAACAAGTATTTCATTGCTTCGTCAATAAAAGAATTGTTTCGTGTAAGGAATTCTGTTTGTCCTTCCTCAGCATATAAGTTTCGTACGATGAATGAAGATAATTCTTTTTTAATCAACTCTTTATCTAATTCAAACAACATTTCTTGTTGCGCATTAATTTGATTTTTTAGTTGTTCAATTTGAGACTGCACATTAAGCGACTCTTTAGTAACTTCTGTTTCAAAATCGTTGAGTAACTTTTCACTTTGTGAGTTATACCTATAATTTTGATGTTTACAATACTCAACAAAATTTTGATAATCGGAGTTCGAAAATTCAAATGAGTGAGGCTTAATAGTCGTTGTATCTTTATAAGAATAATGAGAATTTATGTAATCGAAGAACACGAAATTTTCCTTAAGAGATCGTAAAAATGCAGACGTAGAATCTTGACTAAGAATAACATCAGGAATAATTCCACCGCCGTCTTTAACAGGACGATGATTACGAGTATAAAAAGTTTTTTGTAATGAATCAGGCACCGACATAGGATTGCCATCAGCATCACGATGAGCATAATCAAGTCTTTGGATACAGCGACCACTTGGTATGTAATACTTAGACGTAGTAATTTTTAGCAAACAATTGTGAGACAACTCTTTTCTAACTTGAACCAATCCTTTCCCAAAAGTTTTTGTACCAACAATCACAGCGCGGTCTAAATCTTGTAAAGCACCAGAAACTATTTCTGAAGCAGAAGCAGAACGCTCGTTAACCAAAACAACAAGAGGAATTTGCAAATCGAATGGTTCTGAAGGCGTTGAAAACTTTGAATTATTTGCCTTATTTTGCCCACGAGTAAAAACGATTTTTTCACCTTGAGGGACGAACAAGTTAACAATTTTTACAGCCTCAACCAACAAACCTCCAGGATTATCCTGTAAATCTAAAATAAACCCTTTTGCTCCTGACTGTTTCAATGAAGAACAAGCTTTATACACATCTAACGCACAATCTTGCGTAAACTCATTGAGTTTAATATATCCGATATTATTTTGAAGCATTCCAAAATACGGAATACTTTTTATTTTAATCTTTTCTCGTTCAATATCAAATTGTTTCCGTTCTCCTCGTCTTGATATAGTCAAATGTAATGTTGTACCAGCTTGACCTTGTAGCAAATTTTTCGATTCTTCGGTTGGTTCACCAACAATAGAATGACCATCAACCTCAACAATCATATCTCCAAGTAATAAACCAGCCTTTTGAGCAGGAGAATTCTTACGAATATCCATAATCATCAAAGAGCTATCGCGCTCGCATACCGAAGCGCCTATGCCGCCATACTCACCCGTTGACATCACCGTATAGCGCTCTACATCAGATTCTGGGATGAAATTAGTATATGGGTCAAGAGTTTTCAACAACTCTTCAATAGTTCTCCCCATTACGTCGCCAGGAGCGAGTTCGTCAACATAGTTGTTAGAAACCTCCGTAAATAAAGAATAAAAAATATCAAGATTTTTGGCAGTTTCAAAATCTTTTGTATCATCGTAATTCATTAAGCATAATGAAATTACAACGATAGATACACAAATAATTATTTTGGAAAAGAATTTCATTAATTAAGGTTAAAGAATGCTTGAGCTTCTTGACCATAATATGTATCTGTTCCTTCAGCTTTTGAATACTCCAACACGTAACCACACGTTGTTTTATGAGCCTTTATAACAGAACCAATTGTCCAACCGTTAGTTTCTTCCATATTATTACTTGAAGCACCTCCACCTATTGTCATATCATTTTTTTCAATATCACAATAAAGATTATAAACAAAATCGTAATAATTATCCTCAAGTAGAGGTATCTTTGGTTCTATTGCTAAATAGTATCCCGAAATATATTTGTCTTGTTTAGCAAACTTTATCGTTTTTGACCACGTTGTTTCTGTTATATTTTCAGTTTTGACTTCACCATTTTCATCAAAATAATACAAAGTAAAATTAAAGACATCCATTGTAGTTTGAGACTGAGTAAAATCATAATATGTAATAATGGTCTCACTATCTGGTTTTGGATCTGGTTTTGGATCATTATCTTTTGATTCATCATCACTACCACAAGCAGCAAAAGTGGCACAAGAAAGAAGCATTAATGCTAAAAATTTCAACTGTTTCATAATTCGTAATTTTAAAGTTATACAACACAAACTTACAAATTTTTATGATAATTGCGCCATTTTTCAATCAAATTTTGCATATCATTAGGAATGTCGGAATCAAATTGCATAAATTCGCCCGTAGTTGGATGAGTAAATCCAAGTGTTTTAGCATGTAAGGCTTGACGAGGACAAATAGAAAAGCAATTTTCTACAAATTGTTTATACTTTGTAAATGTTGTTCCGCGAACTATTTGGTCTCCTCCATAGGTTTCGTCGGAAAACAACGGATGTCCAATAGACTTGAAATGGCAACGAATTTGATGAGTTCGACCAGTTTCTAAATTGCATTGTACCAACGAAACATAGCCCAAATTTTCCAAAACCTTATAATGAGTAACCGACCACTTTCCATGCGTTTCATCGGGGAAAAGAGTCATGACTTTTCTATCTTTCAAACTTCTTCCAATGTATCCTGAAATAGTACCTTCTGCATCATTAGGGACACCCCAAGCAATAGCCACATACGTTCGTTGCGTCGTTTTATGAAAAAATTGGTCAGCCAAAAAACATTTTGCTTGTTCATTTTTGGCAACAACCAGTAGCCCAGACGTGTCTTTATCAATTCTATGCACCAAACCAGGACGAGGGTCGTTTGCTTCGAATTGAATATTTCCTTGTAAATGCCACGCAATGGCATTTACCAATGTTCCTGTATAATTTCCGCAACCTGGATGGACAACCATTCCTGGTTTTTTATTTATCACCATCAATTGGTCATCCTCATACACAATATCAATCGGAATATTTTCAGGAATAATTTGAAGTTGTTGCCTTGGAGCTTCAAATTCTATTGTGATAACATCATTGGGTTTTACCTTGTAATTCGCCTTAATTGGGTTTCCATTAGCGAACAAATATCCGCCCTCGGCTGCATCTTGTATTTTTGTGCGAGAAATTCCTAAAATTCTATCATTCAAGAATTTATCTACACGAATCAACGATTGTCCCTTATCGGCAACATAGCGATAATGTTCAAACAATTCTTGTTCTTCTATATCAATATTTTCTTCCATTTTAAACTAATCAAGAATAATTTGAATAGCGGCTTAAATTGTTGCACGCCGATATAAGAAGAACGTTATAATTGCAAATAAAATATTTGGCAACCATACCGACACCAACGGACTAAAGCCAAGATTGATAGTAAATGTAGTACTGACTTGCAAAAGCAAAATATACGAAAAACACATTGCTATACCGATAACGATATTGATAACCGTTCCGCCACGTTTTTTCTTATTCGATAAACAAACACCCAACAACGTCATAATAAAAGCAGAAAAAGGCAACGCCCAACGTTGATATTTTTCAATCATAAGCTTTTCAATATTGTCTGTTCCTTGTAGTTTTTGATTTTCAATGAATTCGTTCAATTCAACAATATTCATTTTTTCGACATAAGAATCACGCATTCTCAAATCTTTTGATTCGAAATAGCAAGCCGTGTCTAAACGAGCTCCTTTTTTGTGAATTTCGGTATCGCCGTGAATTTCACGAATAAAATAATTGTAAACCGTCCATTTTTCTGATTCAGCATTCCATTTGGCATAATCACTTGTTAGTTTTGAAACTAATTTTCCATCTTCATATTTTTCAATAGAAAAACGGAATGCGTTGTCGGAATCCACATTAAAACTTTCCAAATAAACAAACATTCCTGGACGAACTTGTCTATGAATATTTTTTTCCCAGTTTTGATATTTGTTTTTAATGTATTTATCTTCAAAATCAATTCTTGTCTTATTAGCTTCGGGAATCACGTAGAGAACCAATACTCCTGATAAAACACCGATAATAGCAGCAGTAATAAGATATGGGACTAAAAATCTATGAAAACTCACGCCACCAGAATGTATTGCAATAATCTCGCTATTTGATGCCATTTTCGATGTAAAGAAAATCACCGAAATAAAGACAAACATTGACGAAAACATATTTGCATAATAGGGAATGAAATTCAAATAATAATCAAAAATTATTTCCTTTAACGGAGCATGTTTCGTGATAAAGTCATCATATTTTTCTTGGACATCAAAAACAATTGCAATAGCCATAATAAGCACCATTGACAACAAGAATGTTCCCAAGAACTTTTTTATGATATACCAATCAAGTTTTTTAATCATAATCGTTGTGCAAGTTGAATTACCATTCTATTTTTCCACTCGGCAAAGGTATCATTTTCTATTTGTTTGCGAGCTTCTGTAACCAATGACAAATAGAATCCTAAATTATGAATACTTGCAATTTGGGCAGCAAGTAATTCTTGACATTTCACTAAATGATGCAAATAAGCCTTTGAGTATAAGACATCAACAAATGTGGCGCCATCAGGTTCAATCGGGGAAAAATCACTTTCCCATTTTTTGTTTTTTATATTGATGATACCATTCCAAGTGAATAACATTCCATTACGACCATTTCGAGTTGGCATTACGCAATCAAACATATCAACGCCACGAGAAATTGCTTCTAAAATATTCATAGGTGTACCAACACCCATTAAGTAGCGAGGTTTATCTTTGGGCAGAATTTCATTCACCACCTCAATCATTTCGTACATAACATCTTCTGGTTCACCAACCGCCAATCCACCAATTGCATTGCCGTCTCTATTTTTTGATGCTATAAACTCAGCAGATTTTTGACGTAAATCCTTATATGTACACCCTTGAACAATAGGGAAAAAAGTTTGACTATATCCATATAATGATTCAGTTTCATCGAAGTGTTTTATACCTCTTTCGAGCCAACGATGAGTTAAGTCTAGTGATTTTTTTGCATACTGATAATCTGCATCGCCAGGAGTACATTCGTCTAAAGCCATTATAATATCAGCGCCAATAATTCGTTGGGTATCAACTACATTCTCTGGAGTAAACAAATGTTTGGATCCATCAATATGAGAACGAAATTGTACACCTTCTTCTTTTAATTTGCGAATTCCCGCAAGTGAAAAAACTTGAAATCCACCGCTATCAGTTAAGATAGGTTTATTCCAGCTATTAAATTTATGCAAGCCTCCAACTTGTTTCAAAATTTCTAAACCTGGGCGAAGATATAAATGGTATGTATTTCCGAGGATTATCTGGGCTTTTACCTCATTTTGAAGTTCTGTGGCATGAACACCTTTTACCGTTCCAGCTGTTCCAACGGGCATAAAAATAGGCGTCAAAATTTCACCATGATCAGTAGTTATCTTTCCTGCACGGGCATTAGATTTTGGACACGTATGTTGAACTTCAAACTTCACTTTGCTTGACTATTAAATTCTTCCCAAAATATACTATTTTCCCATTCTGCTTTTACTGATACCATATCTTTATAGAAATAGATTTTTTCTGGTTGTCTCTTTAATTCTAAGCATCCAGTATCCCATTTCATATTATTATTTGCATCTTCATAACAAGACAACGAATACGTACCAGCAGGCAAATGTTCAAATCGAACACCTTCAGGTTTATTGATTCCAACGTATTCTTTCGCCTCCTTATCGCCACTACAAAGGACAAACACCAGATTTTTTGAAGGGTATCCAGTCGTATTTTTCACAAGCAAATTACCGAAATCATCCAACTTCGGACTCATAAAACTAACGAGCAAAGAATCGTTTGCATCACCAAATGCATCGAAAAACGTGCTATCAGGGAAAACCAATTGATAATTGGTATTTGTTTTCCAATCACCAACAATCACAAACGAACGTTCATTATCAACTTTTGGAACTATAGAGAGGGGAACATTTTTTACATAACTCGCTGTATTATTACTAACAACGACATCCAAAATAGTTTCTTTTGATGGACTCTCAAAAATGTCTATTATAGCACCTTTTTTCAATGTCAACGTATAATTTTCTCCTTCCTCTACCGTATGATAAATTAGCAAAATACGAGATGATTCGTTTGAAATTTCAATTTTAGAAATCACAGAATTTTCGAGACTATCACCATTATTAACTAACGAAAACAAAGTGTCTTTGAATGATTGTATTGGATTATTGCAATACACCCGAATTGGTTCGTTTGCATTCAATCCTTTTAACTGGTCATCGGTTACCTGCAAAAGTAATCGTTTATGGTCAGTTGGATTTTTGTACATTTTTTCAACATTAACATCTTTTTTTTCATTGAAATTTTGAGTAATCAATGTTCCATCAACGTCGCGATACGTAACAGTTATAGCTGTATTTTTCAATCGTAACGCATCTGTGCCAGATTTATACCAAAACAAGAGAGCATTACTTTGCGCATCCAAAGTGCAATCGTACCAATTTTTTAGATTTGGCAATCCATCAAGCGTAACAGAAACATCTTCTGGCTTGATTGGCTTGCTAAAATACAAAGCAAATCTATCGGCAGCCTCCTTGTATTTTAGGATTTTTTGAGAGTAATAATGATTTTTAGGTCGGAATTTACGATCGCTCTTTGTAGTAAACATCTTACAATCAGTTGCTTTTGATGTATCACAAAACTCAAACAATTCTATTTTCGACAAATCGTAATTTTTTAATGGGCGCGATAACGTAACAAAAATGCTATCACCAGCGAACACTTTGTTATCTTTATCAACACTTGTTGATATTAACAAGCGTTCTGGCATTTCTTTTACCGACTCAACAGATAACGTATCGGTTGTGATTTCATCGGTTTTTTGATTTATTTTGTATGTAATTAAAACTTTCGATGAATCGGAATTCATCAAAGTTGTGTCGGTCAACCAAAAAATCAAACTATCCGAAGCAACATACTCTTGAATGTACGAGCCTTGTTGTGTAAATGTTATATTTGTTGGTTTATTATCTTTTGCCGCCAACTTACATGCAAACGCATACTTTGACAATCGTTTTTGAGACAAAACATCTTGCGACCAGACTTCATTTTCAAACATTGTTAATTGAACATTTTGGTCTGACCAACGAGTTTTTTCGACCAAGTTGAAAGAATCTTTTACTTGAATAATTTGAATACTATCTTCATATTCTTCAATACGAATTGTGTCGTTATGAGAGAACCAAACAGTATCGATAAAACGCTCCGCCGTTGGATTAAAAATTGTATCGAGAAATCCAATTTTTTCGGTTACTTGATTGAAAGTAAAATCCTTATCGGAATCTTCCAACACGTATATTTTGTATTGCTTTGCTTCAATATTAGAAAACGAGAACTCACCTTTTTTAGAAATTTGAGTCACATAACGAGGTTTCTGCGTTTTAAAAGCATTGTCATCCAAATTATCATACAATAGCACATACGCTTTTTCTGGTATTTTTCCGTCTTTTGCATACGAGACCTTTCCTGCTATTTTCATTGTATCAATACCAGAACCAGTTGAAAATGCGTATAAATACTGTTCCGTTTGATTTCCTTCAGACAAATCTTTTATTGCATTACTAAAATTGAAGCTATAGGTAGTGTTAGGTTGTAATTGTTGTTTACTCAAGTCAATCAACAATTTTTTCTTTTTCACCGTAATTTCTGGAGTCTCGTCAAAAATCGGAGAAATCATACAATTATCTTCAACATTATCCAACTCAATGAATTCATTGAATTTAACAACAATTTTTTGAGGATTAATATTTTGAGAATTATTTATAGGCTTTTCCCACACGGCAAAAGGAGCTATTGTATCGGTTGGTCCTCCCGTTGGGGCAGATTCGCGAGCGCAGTTCATCAATGAAAACGGAAATGGCAACGCTAAAAGTAGCGGGAAAAGAATTCTAACAACCGATTTTTTTATTGATTTCACCATACAAATTTGCTTTGCCAAAGGTAGTACAATAAATTAAAAATTCAAATTAGACTAACCACGTTGACGACAGACTTCATACACACAAATTGCAGTTGCTGCAGCCACATTAAGAGAAGATATTGCGCCTTTCATTGGAATTTTTATACACGCATTAGCCATTTCAACAATAGAAGTTTCAATCCCATCTTCCTCTGCGCCCATTACCAAAGCCAATGGTTGCGTCAAATCTGTATCAAAACAATTTTTGGAAAATTTTTCTGCTGCGCACACAACTTGAACACCACATTCTTGCAAATATGCAATTGCACCTTTTAGGGAGTGTACCTTACAAATTGGAATTTTCAACAATGCTCCCGCTGAAGTTTTCACAGCATCAGCACCAATTTGAGCAGAACCTTTTTGTGGTATAATAACAGCATCAACGCCCATACACTCGCACGTTCGAGTGATTGCACCAAAATTTCGCACATCGCACACTTGATCAAGCACAACAACAAATGGATTCTTTCCAGCTTCAAACAAGCTCGGAATAATTTGCTCAATGTCGTGAAATTCTATTGGCGACATAAAGGCAACTATTCCTTGATGAACTTTTCTAGTAATCTTATTAAGTTTTTCTATTGGTACACTTTTGATAGTAACATTTTGTTTGCGAGCCAAATAAATAATTTCTCTAATTTGCTCATTATCAGACTGTTTTTTTATCAATATTTGGTCAATTGGCTTACAATCTTGCAATGCTTCTAAAATAGCATGCGTACCATATATAATATCTTGTGTCATAAACTATTATGCTTGTGCAGAACCAGAACCGATATTTGGATAATGGATTGTTTTTGACTCTTTTATAGAACCATTATTTTGCTCGAATTTTTGAACATTCTCATGCAAAGCAGCCAACAATTTTTTTGCATGCTCTGGTGTCAAAATAATTCTTGACATAACTTTTGCCTTTGGCATTCCTGGCATCATTCTAATAAAATCAAGTATAAATTCGGTGTTGGAATGAGAAATTACAGCCAAATTTGAGTAAATTCCATCAGCAACATCGGCAGGAATATCAATATTGAGTTGTTTTTGATTTTCTTCCATAGTATTTAATTTTGTAACAAGTCCTTTTGTTTGCGAAACAAAGGTACAAAAAAAACATTACTTTTGTAGATATGAAACGATTGGTATCAGCGATTATCATTTTCTTATTGAGTTTTGAGGTTTTTGCGATGTATGAACCCTCGGATTCTGCACGTTTTTCTCTTCTCATTTGTTCTCCAGGAGACGTAATTTATTCCACTTTTGGACATGCAGCATTACGTTTAAAAGATGAGCCACAAGACGTTGACGTTGTTTTTGACTATGGAGTTTTTTCTTTTAATGATTTACCGCGATTTATACAAAATTTTATTTCTGGTGAAATGTACTACTTGCTTGATGCACGAACTTTTCATATAACCACTTGGCAATATCAATACGAAGGACGGGGAATTACAGAGTACAAATTAAACCTATCGCCACAAGAGAGAAAAAAAATTTTTGATT
>JAZRVS010000139.1:0-17521 GCA_045599365.1 Bacteroidales bacterium | reverse complement strand
TAAGAGATAAGAATTAAGAGATAAGAATTAAGAGATAAGAATTAAGAGATAAGAATTAAGAGATAAGAATTAAGAGTTAAGAATTAAGAATCCTAATCTCTAACTGACAACTGATATCTGGCTCCTGACAACTCTATAAATAGATTACTTCTGGTACAATTTCTATTTTGTATGTTTCAAGGACTTGTTTTTGAATGTGTTGTGCGAGTTTTACAACGTCTGAACTTGTTGCGTTTCCAGTGTTTGTAAGAACAAGTGCTTGTCTGTCGTGGACTTTTGCGCCACCTATAGAAAATCCTTTTAAACCTAATGAATCTATAAGCCAGCCAGCAGCTATTTTAGTCCCGTTTGGAGCGGGATACGTTACCATGTTGGGGAACTTTTGTTTAAGTGTGTCTGCTTGTTCTATTGGAATAATTGGATTTTTGAAAAAACTACCAGCACTACCTATTTCTTTTGGATTAGGCAATTTTGTTTTTCTAACAGAAATAATTCCTTCGCGAACATTTTGAAGTGTTGCGGTTTGTTCGTCAATGAAGTTAGTTAAACTGCCATAATTAAGATTAAAAGGAGCATTTTTTTGCAATTTGTAAACGACTGAAGTCACAATATATTTTCCTGCGCATTCGTGCTTGAAAATGCTATCTCTATATCCGAATTTACAATCATTTTGAGTAAAAATTTTCTCATTTTGATTTACAATGTCTAAACAATGAACTTTGTGGATGCAATTCCCTGCTTCAACTCCATACGCTCCAATGTTTTGAACTGGACTTGCCCCAACTGTTCCAGGAATAAATGAAAGGTTTTCGATTCCGTGTAATTCATGAGCAACAGTCCATTCTACAAATTCGTCCCAAATTTCACCTGCTTGTGCTTCAACAAACACATCGTTTCCATTTTCAGAAACTATCGAAATTCCCTTTGTTTCAGGATGAATAATGGTGCCATCAAAATTTTTTGTAAAAAGGATATTACTTCCTCCTCCGAGAATGTAAAACGGACGATTTGAATTAAAATCATTAGAGAGGAATTCTATCAATTCGTCATTTTTTGTGTATGAAAAGAAGGTACTTGTTGAGGCATCAATGCCGAATGTATTGAAATTTTTGAGTGAAAAATTGTTGAATTGCATTGTTTCAGTAATTTTACATTTGGATATTGTTGAGGACGCAATTGCATCTTCACAAAAGTAACAAATTAAATGAATTCTTTGCGAAAACGAGTCATACTTCTTGTTAGTTCCGATTTGTCATCAGACAGTCGTGTTCGTAAAATGGCGACAACATTGACACTCAATAATTTTGATGTACTCGTTGTAGGTCGTGAATTACGCGATAGTTTGCCGTTGATGCGGACACCTTACGAACAGAAACGATTGCATTTTGTTTTTAATAAAGGAGCATTGTTTTACGCGGAGATGAATATTCGTTTTTGTTTGTTATTATTGTTACATAGATTTGATATTGCAACAGCAAATGACTTAGATACCTTGTTGGGAACGTGGGTTGCCGTACGATTGAAGCGAAAAAAAATAGTATATGATAGTCATGAATTTTTTACGGAAGTTCCCGAATTACAACATAGACTAAGAATAAAAGCTATTTGGACAAGAATTGAAAAAAACATTTTTCCGAAATTACAAAGTTGTATCACGGTTTGTGAATCAATAGCAACAATTTATGAGCAATTATATCATGTTCCAGTGTCAGTTGTTCGCAATTTGCCAATGAGTCGAGATTTTCAACATGTTGTTACAAAAGAGGAAATGCAGGAACTTGCAAACGAAACCATTATTTTGTATCAAGGAGCAGTAAATCTTGGTCGTGGATTAGAGTTGATGATAGAGGCGATGCAATATGTTGACAGTTCAAAATTGATGATTGTTGGTTCGGGGGATACAATTGAAGAATTAAAATCGTTGGCGAATGTCTTACAAGTTTCTCAAAAAGTTTTGTTTGTGGGAAAAGTTCCATCAAATGAATTGCCAAATTATACTCGTTTGGCCACTATAGGAATCTCGTTGGAAGAAGATTTTGGTTTAAATTATCGTTATGCGTTGCCAAATAAGTTGTTTGATTATATTCAAGCAGAAAAACCTGTGCTTGTGTCAGATTTGCCAGAGATGAAAAAGGTAGTTCAGCAATATAAATGTGGTGAAATAGTAGCGGAGAGAAGTCCTAAAAAACTTGCAAAACAAATAAATGAGATGTTACATAACGAAATACAAATGATACAATATAGAGAAGGATGTAAAATTGCAGCGAAAGAACTATGCTGGGAACGAGAAGAACAAACGGTATTGAAGATATACAAAGGGATTTGAAGGCAGAGACAATTCGAGACTTGTCATCCCAACTGATTTCTGGTAACGTACAACTAAAATTATAAGATAAAGTTTACCTTTGTGTTGCGAGAATGAAAGTAGTAATCGTCTGTAAAAAGGAATAAAATAGTATAAAAATGGATAAAAATGTAACGCCAGTATTGTTGTTGACTGGATATCTTGGAAGTGGTAAGACTACGTTGGTTAATCATATTTTAACAAACAAAAAAGGCATAAAATTCGCTGTGATAGTGAATGATATTGGAGAGGTAAATATTGATGCCGACTTGATACAAAAAGGAGGCGTAGTTGGTAAAAAAGATGAAAGTTTAGTTGCACTTCAAAATGGTTGTATTTGTTGTACACTCAAAATGGATTTGATTGAGCAAATAAATGACATTTTGAAGATGGAACGATTCGATTATATTGTGATAGAAGCCAGTGGAATTTGTGAACCAGAGCCAATAGCACGTACTATTTGCAGTATTCCACAAATGGGTGAAGAATATGTCCAATATGGTATTGCTAAACTTGATTGTATTGTAACTGTTGTCGATGCGCTTCGGATGCAAAGCGAATTTGCTTGTGGCGAAAGTTTAACGAAGAAAAATATTGATGAAGAAGATATTGAAAATCTTTTAATTCAACAGTTGGAGTTTTGCAATATAGTAATTTTGAATAAGGTAAGTGAGGTAGAATCATCAGAATTACAAAGGATTAAATTGATTATTAAAGCATTGCAACCAAAGGCGGAAATTATTGAAGCAGATTATGCACAAGTTGATTTAGAGAGTATAATTCATACAGAAATGTTCCGTTACAATCAAGTTGCAATTTCTGCAGCGTGGGTTCAAGAAATAGAACGACAAGCGACCGAAGAAGAGGAACGCGAAGCAAAAGCGGAACACCATCATCACGAAGCAGAAGAACACGAACATCACCATCACGAGCATGAACACGAACATCATCATGAACATTGTGATCATAGTGCCGAAGAGTGCCACGATCCACATTGTCACCACCACCATCATCACGAAGGTGGCGAAGTGGAAGAATATGGCATAGGTACATTTGTGTATTATCGTCGAAAAGCATTTGATAGTAAGAAGTTTGATAAATATGTTTGTGAGAAATGGCCAAAGACTATTATTCGTGCAAAAGGTGTGTGTTATTTTAGCGACAATACCGATATGTCGTATTTGTTTGAACAAGCTGGAGTACAAAAAAAATTGACCGAGGCTGGTTTGTGGTTTGCAACTGCACCCAAAGAAGAATTTGAAAAAATGGTACAACAAGAGCCTGGCATTCTTCGTGATTGGGATGAAACATACGGTGACCGAATGGAAAAAATAGTGTTTATCGGTCAAAAAATGGATAAAGAACAAATCACGAAAGATTTAGATGATTGTTTGGAAAATTAATAAAGTATGGTAGGTTAAAAACTGCCTTTCCCGTGTTGTTGTTCTTTTATAGAAACTTTGAGCTACTGCGAAAAATGTGAGAATGTTTTTCATAGTTGTGAGATAGGATATAGCGGAATAAATTCATTATATATATAGATTGGTCGTTATTCTTAATAACGATTCGGTTCTTTGTTATTGATAAAATCAAGGGAATTATTTTTTATAAAATAATCTATAATCAAGATGTATATTTAAACAATTTATTTTCTATTTTCGCAAAGTATATAATATAAAGATGAATAAATATAAAATTTTCTCTTCAATAAACTTAACACGTTCTTTAAAAAACTCAAAATCTTTTTATTTGAATTTAGAGATTCGAGTTGTAAAAAATCTTACTTTGTTAGGAGTAGGAATTTTATTAATGTGGTCTTGTCGGGATGAAGAAGTTGCGAAGTCGGAGGCAGAAGAAATACTGGGTTGTGTTGATTTAGGTCTTTCTGTAAAATGGGCAACGTGCAATCTTGGAGCAGAAAATCCAGAGGAGTTTGGAAATTATTACGCATGGGGAGAAAATGACACATTTGATTACACTATAGTATGGGCAACAAGTGATATTTCCATAGATTCCCAATATGGAAATTGTTCTGCATGGGGAGAGTCTAAAGTAAAATCTGTGTATAATTGGAATCAGTATGAATATTGTAATGGGACAGCTTCCACGCTGACAAAATATTGTACTAATGGTTCATACGGAATAGTAGATAATATAATTGAACTTGAGGAATCGGATGATGCGGCATATAATATTCTTGGTGAAAGTTGGCGTATGCCAACTGATGCAGAATGGACAGAATTACGAGAGAAGTGTGATTGGAAGTGGATACAAAAGAATGGCGTAAATGGGTATGAGGTAACAGGCAAGAATGGTAACTCCATATTTCTTCCTGCAGCTGGCTATCGTAATGATACAAGTATTTTAGATATTGGCTACGAAGGTCGCTATTGGTCTAAATCGCTTCGTGAGGACAAGCCAATTTATGCGTGGGGTGTGCGATTTTCTCCTGATTATAAGCGGAGGAGTACCGAATTTTATAGGTACGTTGGTCGTAGTGTTAGACCCGTTTTTTGTCTTAACTAAATGGAGAAATATGCTATGAAAAAGGTTGTTGTCATTTTTAGTTTATTATTTTGCTACATTGATTTGTTTGCATTTGAATCATTTGAATCGGGCGGACTGATATATAATGTAGATCATGTGCTATATTCTGAGACCGTTTCTGTTGGAAGAAATACTGAAGTTTCGGGAAATATAGTAATTCCAAGTACGGTTACGTATAGCGAAAAGGTATATTCTGTAACAACTATTGAAGATTCTGCATTTTTTGATTGTTCTACTATAACTTCAATTTCCCTTCCCAATAGTGTAACTTCAATAGGTTGGTGCGCATTTTATGCTTGTACAAGTTTAACATCAATTAATATTCCAGAAGGGGTAACTTCAATAGAATCTGCAACCTTTGATGGGTGTACAAATTTAACATCTATTAATATTCCAGAAGGTGTAACTTCAATAGGGATTTATGCATTTCATAGTTGTTCTAGGTTAACATCAATTAATATTCCAGAAGGTGTAACTTCAATAGGGAGTTCTGCATTTTCTGCTTGTACAAGATTAACATCTATTAATATTCCAGAAGGTGTAACTTCAATAGGGAGTTTTGCATTTTCTGACTGTTCTAATTTAACATCTATTAATATTCCAGAAGGTGTAACTTCAATAGGGAATTCTGCATTTTATGGCTGTTCTAGTTTTACATCAATTAATATCCCAGAAGGTGTAACATCAATAGGGGGATCTGCATTTTCTGGTTGTTCCAACTTAACAGCTGTTACACTTCCAAATAGTTTGACAAAAATAGGGAGTTTTGCATTTTCTGACTGTTCCAACTTAACATCTATTAATATTCCAGAAGGTGTAACTTCAATAGGGATTTCTGCATTTTCTGACTGTACAAATTTAACATCAGTCAATATCCCCGATGGTGTAACTCTTATAGAACGTGATACTTTTAGAGGCTGTAAAAGTTTAACGGCAATCAAAATTCCGGATGGTGTAACTTCAATAGGAGATTACTCATTTTACAGAACAAGTTTAACGACAATCAAAATTCCAGAGGGTGTAACGTTCCTTTCTGGATTTTATGGTTGTTCTAACTTAACATCTGTTACACTTCCAAATAGTTTGACTCAATTAGGAACGAATGCCTTTCGGGAATGTTCTAGGTTAACATCAATCACACTTCCAAATAGTTTGAAACAAATAGACTCTGATGCCTTTCGGGGTTGTGGTATAACATCTATCACTATTCCTCGAGGGGTGACTTCTATAGCGACGAGAGCATTTTATCAAGGTGTATTGGATACTCTTTCTCTTTCTGGTTGGGTAGAAGCGAAAGGAGATTTAGGCTTAAATAGCAATGTTATGATATATATACCGTGTGGTTTAATAGATGCCTATCAGGCCGATGAATATTGGAAACAATTTCCGAACATAGTTGAAAAAAAGATAGAATATTCTCCCGAAATAGCATTAGTAACCGCAAGTCAGGAAATACCCGATGCTAATTTGGTAGTTTGGCAAAAAGAGCAGACAGTTGCCATAGATTATTATACTATTTATAGGGAATTAGCGGGAACGGGGACATACGAGGAATTGGCTACTATTCCGTATGATATGCAGAGTATTTATGTTGATGAACAAGCAAATAATAGTAAGCAGGCACATAAATATAAAATTTCGGCAACGAACTTTTGTGGAGATGAATCTCCCGTGAGTCCTCCACATAAAACTATACATTTGGAAAAGAAAGGTTCGGTATCTTCGAGAATGGATTTAGTTTGGGATAATTATGAAGGTGTTGAATTTGACCAGTATTCGGTGTATAGAGTAACATCATCAGGTATTGAAGAAATTTCGAAAGAGGTTGCTGTAGGAGAGCCTCTGTATATTTATGAGAAAGGAGAATGTGTTGATACCATTTTCCCATTAAAAACTACTATAACATATACCGATGTAAAACCTGTAACTAATACGCGTGCGTATTACGTGGCGGTAAAACTTCCAAAGGAAATAAATGTGAATGATCCATTGTTGAAAGCCGAGGGCGGACCATTTACGATTTGCATTAGCAACATTGCAGAAGTTGAAAACGAAACTGCAGTAAATGACATTGTGGAATATCGGGCAAGGGTATATGCAAAAGAGGGTGCAATAGTGGTCGAGAATGCAGAAAATAAACCTGTTGCGATATATAATGCGGTAGGACATTCTATAGCACGGGAAATAGGAGACTGCACTGTGGATGTTCAACAAAATGGAGCATATATAGTGGTTGTTGGTGAAAAAACATATAAAGTGATTGTGGAGTAATTATAATGGCGTATGTTTACGTCTTTCTTATAGATAATTTTTATGCTATCTCGTTTTAAATATTTTATACTACGAACTTTTTCAGAAAAAGGTCGTTACCAATTGCTTTGGGCAGTTGTAATTGTGTGTGCAATCATAGGTGTTTCTATGGTTGTTTTTAATTTGGCATTCCCTGATTATTCATTGCTTGAAAACTTTTGGCAAAGTTTGAGTTGCATGCTCACGCCAGTGCCACTTCGCGATATAATTGTGAAGGATTCGGATGGGAAACTTGCTCTTACCATAGTGTATTTACTTGGCTTAATTGCCTTTAGCGGAACATTGATAGCAATATTTTCGGCTGTTTTACGAACTGTAGCTGAGAAGTACAAGAATGGTCAGTTTACATTTGCTTTCAAAAATCACTATGTGGTAATGGGGTCGTCATCGTTAGTCGAGGAAATTGTGCTACAACTTCGGCAACTTCATCCTAAAAATGATGTGGTTGTTCTTACCTCGTACGATGTTCCATCATTACGAAATAGATTTGCAATGAGTTTGAGTAAAAAAGATTTACGCAAAATCATTTTTGTGCAAGGTCGTCGTGATGCCAAACAAGATTTAATGCGTGTTAGAATTTGTAACGCAATTGATGTGTATGTAATTGATGAAGTAAACGAAGTATTGAGTGATGTTATTTCTATCAATACGGTGAAAATGATGTCCGAAATTGCAGAAGAAAGCCAATTGGAGAAAAAAATATCGTGCCACGTTTCTTTCAAAGCAGATACAACAAGTACTATATTTTTCTTCGCTGATTTAGATGAAAAAGCAAAGAAATATATTGAATTCATGCCATTCGTAGTTAAAGAATCTATAGCACGGCAAGTGTTAGTCGATAACAAATATGGAGAGTTTACGTATGAGCCTCTCGATAGAGGAGGTATTTCTCAAGATTCTGACTCATTTGTTCATTTTGTAATTGTTGGAATGACGAGAATGGGACGTTCAATGGCAAAAATGGCTGCACTTACTGCTCATTACCCAAACTTTGAGAAGCGAAAAACAAGAATTACGTTTGTTGACGCACAGGCTCATAAGAAAATGCAAGAATTTATGACATCAAACTATCATTTGTTTGATTTATCAAATTATTCGTATTGCGAAGTTGTGAATAATCAAATTCAAGAAGTAGAGAGACATGTCCCTACCAATGATGTTATGGATATTGAATGGCAATTTATTCAATCTGAAGTGGAAGATTCTGCAATGCGAAATCAATTCGAGAAATGGAGTGTAGAAAAGGATGCTTTGCTCACTATTGCTGTTTGCATAGATGATTCTGATAGAAATATTTTTGTGGGAATGTTTTTACCTCGAAAACTATTTGAAGAAAAAATCCCAGTTTATGTTTATCAACGAAATTCTGGAAAATTACTCGAAATAGCCAATTCGTCAAAAATATATTCAACACTCAAACCATTTGGTATGGATAGAGGCTGTTATAGTCTCAATAGAGATAGAGTAATGACCGCAGCACGGATGATTAACTACATATATTGGAGAGGAAAATCTGCTCAAGAATATCCAGACGCGGAAGTAACCGAAAAATGGAAATTAGCTGCTGTTTCCGACAAATGGTCGAATTTCTATAATGCACTTCATATAAAGACAAAGCTTCGATCACTTGGCATTAGATCGTCAAAAATCAATACCGAACAAGCTTTGGATATGTTGTTACAAAACCTCGTCCATTTGGGAAAAGTAGAACATAATCGTTGGGTTGCAGAAAAATTATTGTTGGGATTTCGCCCACTAACCGATGAGGAGAAAAAGGATGTTGATTATAATTTCGATAACAAAAAACGATACAAGAAAGAGCTTTTTGCACATTATGATATACGGTCATTGAAAGAGTTGCCAGAAGATGTTCAATTCTACGATATATTGTTGATACGAAATATACTTCAAATAGCAACAGAGTCACAATTGTTGGATTGATGAATAAGAAATTTATTTTTTTTGTTTTTTTGCTCGCAGAATTTCTTGTAAAAGAAGTTTCAGCACAAACTATACAATTAGGACAGACAGTTGAGTATAACGAAAAAAATGTAAAAACGCCATTGGGATTTGTTGAAATAGTTATTCGAGATGCTGGCTCAACTGTTTCTGATGCAAAAGGCAATTTTACGTTGACATTCAATACACTTAAACCAGGCGACAAAGTTGTGTGTCGTCAAATTCAAAAAGCTGGTTACGAAATCTTCAACAAACAAGCCTTGGAACAATGGTACATTTCACGAGAAAAGAAACCATTTCAAATAGTACTTTGTAGAATAGATAAGTTCAAAGCTTTAACAGAAACGTATCAGCGAGTGTCATCGGAAAGTTATGCTCGTCAATATAAGAAGGACCAGGAAAAATTGGCAATTCAATTAACTGAAGGAAAACTAAAAGAAGAAGAATATAAAAAGCAGTTACTTGCACTTGAAGATAATTATTATTCACAATTGAAAAATCTTGATAATTATGTCGATATGTTCGCCCGAATAGATATGAGTGAATTGTCTGCCGCAGAACAAGAAATAATAGAAATGGTGCAAAATGGCAACGTAGAAGAAGCAATAAAAGCATACGAAAGTCAAAATTACGTAGAGAAATTTAAACAGGAAGCATTTGATAAGGTTGAAATTATTGAAGCTCGGAAAAAATTAGAAATAGTAGAGAATCAGAAATTTGAATCGATGCAAAATCTTTTGGCTGCCATAGAACGACAAATATCTGCGTATCGTCTTATAGGTGGATATGAAAATTATGAAAAAATTGGAGAAATTCTTCGAGAGGTTGCATTGGCAGACACGACAAATCTTGATGTGGAAAAACGCTATGCAGAATTTGCACACGGACAGAAAAATTTCACCGATGCCTACCAGTTTTATACTATTTGTGCAAATGGTTACGATAATGAAAAATTAGCTTCGGTTTACACAAATTTGGGTTCTCTTTGTTGTCTTATGAAGCAATATGATAAAGGTGAAAATTTTTTAAAACAATCTCTTGAAATGTATGAAAGTATGCCCGAAGAGGATAAATGTTTCTTTCTATCTGATATAGCAAATGCTGAAAATAATTTGGGCATTCTGTACTATTCGCAGCAACGATATGAAGAAGCCGAAAATTATTATGTTCGAGCAAATGAAAAATGGGGAAAATCTGTTTCAGAAGGCAATAAGGAAAACTTACCAAATTTGGCAAGTGTACAAAACAATTTGGGTGTGCTTTCAACAAAACTAAAAAAAATCTCTGATGCAGAAAAATATTATAGAAAAGCAGAGGAAACCTATATGGTTTTGTGTGAAATCAATCCAGATTCTTACCAACGCAAATTGGCCGCTACACGAAATAATTTAGGTGCACTGTGTTTCCAGTCTAAACAATATGAAAATGCCGAGAAGTACTGGATTTTGGCGATTAAAGACTATGATAAATTATACGAGAAAAATCCAGAAGCGTATGCCTTGGATTTGGGAATGCTCCGGTATAATTTAGGACGATTTTATAGTACATTTAATCGTTATGGAGAGGCAGAAAAATCATATTTAGACGCTATGACAATTTTTAAACCATTATACGAGAAGTCTTCTAACATTTATATTTCCTATGTTACCGAAACTTATAATGCTCTTTCTTATGTTTATGCCTATTTGGAAGATTATGATAAAGCAATAGAGGTTGTCGGAAAAGCTATTGAATTGACACCTGATTATGCAAATTATTACGATTCAAAAGGAGATATTTTGGTAATGAAAGGAGATTTTGACGCTGCAAAGGAAATTTTGGAAAAAATTCATAGTATAGATTCAGAATTTATCCGAAAGAATAATCCTGAGTGGGCGAAGAGAGTTAAGAATTAAGAGTTAAGAATTAAGAGTTAAGAATTATATTGCATACGCATAAATAAAAAGTTGCAAGGGAAATTCAGAATTATGGGACAATATAAACGTTACGCATTTATTAGTTACAATCATCATGATGTTGTATGGGCAGATTGGTTACGAAAAAATTTAGAAAATTTCAAATTACCCAATGGGATAGAAAATGAGTTTATAGATTCAAAATATCTTCGACCAATTTTTCGTGATCAAGATGATTTGAATGCAGGTGTATTGAGTAACGAATTAGAGAAACATTTATCAACTTCAAAAAATTTGGTTGTAATTTGTTCCCCAAATTCAGCAAAATCAGAGTGGGTAAGCAACGAGGTTAAATATTTTATAGAAAATGGACGCTTAGAAAATATCATTCCATTTATTGTCGCAGGTGTTCCAAATAGTGGAGATGAGAACGAATGTTTTCCTCGTTCGTTGCGCGAATATGTGAAAGAACATCCAGAACATGAATTGCTTGGTGTCAATGTGCAAGAAGTTGGAAAACAAAAATCTGTTGTTCGTATTGTTTCTCGTATTTTAGGAGTTGATTTTGATCAACTTTGGAATCGTTATGAACGTGATCACAAACGTAAATTAACCAAAATAGCAATAGCTTCTCCAATTATACTAGCATTGTTGGCATTCTTTATAACACCAGTAAAAATGTCTCTTCATATATTAGAAGAAGAACATTCGTTGCCAATGCCAGAACAAATGGTTATTAATGTGAATGGAACGGAATACCCAATAACAACTACGGACACTATAATAGAATTGAATTCTTTTCCTGGTTATTTTAGGGGAAAAAACATTCCAATCTCTTTTTCTGCAAATTATTACGATTCTATTGAGACAAAAATATCATTGCCATTTTCATTAGGGGAAACATTAGAATTTCCTATTCAGCGAGATAGTACGTTTGCTGTATATGCTGGTATTGTCGTGGATGAAGATGGAAACCCATTAGAAAATGTGGAGGTTCATTGTGAGGATTTGGAATCTATTACTGATAATAATGGCAAATTCTATATTGCAATTCCTTTGAAAGAGCAAACCCCATTGAAAAATATTGAGCTAATTAAGGAAGGTTTTTCTATTGGTGGGCGCGAAGATGAATCTCCGAGCAAAAAGTTGTATTATATGATGCGAAAATAGTAGGTCTATCAGTAGATATTTTTTGCACCAAAAACAAAATCCTGTCAAAACAAAAAATCAAACTTCATATTTATTATCTTTGTACAGATATTGAATATGCAAGGTTTGAGACTTAGAATAAGAAAGGTGTGTGTCATTTTGTTAATGACATTGAGTGGTGGCATGGTTTATTCACAATCTTTGCAAATACCAGATAGCCTTTTAAAACAATCAATTGTAAAAATTGATACGACTGAATTTACTGTTGCTGATTACATTTGGTATTATTCAAAATATGAACAAATACGACAAGCGAATATTGGTTTGTATGATACAAGTGTAAGTGCTTTTGATTTGTTCCTTGATGAGTTTATCTTGTATAAAATGAAGGTTATGGAGGCAGAAGCACTTCAGCTTGATACAACTCGAGCCTTTCGGAATGATTTTTTTAAATATTTGAAACAAACTGCTCATAATTTTATATACGAAGGTGCTGAACAAAAACGAGATAATTTAGTAAAACAAGAATATGAGCGTTTACATTGGGACTATGAAGTTGCTCATATTTTTATCAAATCGAATAGATATAGTTCGCCCAAAGATACGTTGGAGGCATTTAAAAAAATGCAAAAAATCTTATCTGAAATTTCTTCTGGAAAGTCCTTTGAACAGTGTGTTCAGGAATATTCCGATGACAATCTTAGTAAGGATTTGAAGGGTAATATGGGATTTGTTACAGCAATGGTTTCTCCGTATGAATATGAAGAAGCATTGTATAACTCAAATGTTGGAGATGTTGTTACCGCACGAACAACGGAGGGTTGGTATATTTTGAACGTACTTCAAAAACGAGAAACAAAAGGTGCAGTTGACGCTGCAATTATTATGATTTATCCTCAAACGGAAGATTCTATAGGTTGGAATAATGCCAAAATGATTATTGATACTGTCTATGAACAATTGCAAGCTGGAGTGTCGTTTGATACGTTAAGTTTACGCTATAACTTAAATGAGCAATTATTAAAAACGAATGGTATCATTGGGTTGATAGACAACGGAATGCCATATAGTCGTGAGATTAAAGAAACCTTGTTTAGTTTGCAAAATGATGGTGAATATTCTAAACCACTGAAATTACCATACGGATATGCTATTGTAAAACGTCGTTGGGTGTTGCCTTTACCAGGATTTGAGGCATACAAAATAGGTTACGAAAAACGTATTGAGGCGGACAAAAGTCGTTCTTCGGTAGTTGACAATTTGTATCTCGAACAAATGAAGCAACATCTTGGGTACAAGGAATATAGGAATGAGCTTGAAAATTGTATGAAATATGTAGATGCGTCTATTTTACTTGGTAAATGGACTGCACCAGAATTGCAATCAGATGTTGTGTTATTTGAAATTGGGAACGAAAAATACCATAGAAGTGAATTTTTCCAATACTTGCAAGCAATTCAAAAGAACCGTCTTCGCGATGTCCACGATAAAGATATGTTGGTGCGTATTCGTTTTGAAGATTTTGTGATTCGACGACTTGAATTTGCATCAATGAAGGATTTAGAGAAAAACAACAAGGAATTTCAATATACTATGCAAGAGTATCACGATGGAATGATAGTGTATGAGTTGATGAATCAAGAAGTGTATGAAGAAGCTGAACGTGATTCGATTGGAATGAAATTCTATTTCAATCAACACCGAGAAAACTATATGACGGCAGAGCGGACAGTGAGCGCTTGGATTTACATAAAAAATCCAAAATTGCACGACAAAGTTCTTGAGATGCTCTACGAGCAACAGGATTGGTATTACTGGCATGATAACAAAACTAAATATGCCGAAAAAATGGAACATTATAAAAATATTGGTTCACCGCAATTATATATTTTGGACGTAATAAATTCTAAAAAAGCAAAATCAATAGATGTTGATACGAAAGAGCCATTGATTTCGCCTAACGATGTTATTCTCAAGAAATGCGGACCTGAAGAAGCACCAAGGGAATGTATCATGCCTAATAAGATTGCTGATTTTGGCGATTCGCTTCATGTGGTGTATTATGATTTAGCAAGTCGTCAACTGACATACGAAGAGTCAAAAGGGCAATTGCTGCTTGACTATCAAAAAGAGATAGAAAAACTATGGCTACAAGCTCTAAAAAAACGTCATACATTTGAACTACATCAGGGAATTGCAAACCAAGTAAAACAAATTATTGAATGAGAGTAAGCGTGAAACAAAAATGTCTTTTTATTCCTATTTCGTTGCTGTTAGGACTCGTTTCGTGTAACCAATTACAAACGGAAAAACGAGAAATAATTGCAAAAACAGAATCTCACATTTTGTATAAAGATGAGGTTTTATCGCGATTGCCAGTTTCTCTTTCAGAAGCGGATAGCATTAATTATGTGAAAAGTTATGTCGATAATTGGGTACACGTTACTGTGTTGTACGAGAAGGCATGTGATAACATAGCAGATGCCGATAGTGCAATATCACAACAAGTTGAAAGATTTCGTAAAGAGTTGTATATCAATGCATACGAGCAACTGCTTTTACAACAAAAATTAGATACTCTTATTCCGCAAAAAGACATTGATGCTTATTACGATAAACATAAGTCAGAATATATTTTGGAAACATCGGTGGTGAAACCAATACTAATTGTATTCCCACTTTCCCAAACTATTCACATAGAGAAAGTTGAATCAATGTTTTTCCCAAAAAAGAACAAAGAAATTGATTATGATCAATTGAAAGATTATTGCTTTAATCATTGTCAGAAATTCTCGTTTTCTAATGAATGGATTTCTTTGAATTCTTTGAAGGGAGAATTACCATTCGATGTAAGAAATGAGTCTTTGACGGTTGATAAATCAATGAAATTTAGTGATACGACAAATGTTTATTTTGTTCGAATTGTAGATCAACTCAATGCAGGGAATAGAATGCCTGTTGAGTTAGCACACGACAAAATTGCGAAAATAATATTACAGACACGAAAAATAGAATTGCTCAAAAATATGCGGAACAAAATTTATCAAGACGCACAATACAAAAAGCAGTTTGAAGTTTATTACTAACGTAGATAAAAAGAAATGAAAAAAATATTTGCACTATTCGCTCTTTGCATTTTAGCAACACTTTCGTATTCACAAGTGTTGGACCAAATTATCGTTGTTGTTGGCGATGATATGATTAAGCAATCCGACATAGAAAATCAACAAATGTTGTTGGAACAACAAGGAGAAAAATCCGATAAATGCGCCATTTTTAAAGAAATGGTTATGCAAAAATTATTAGTTGATCAATCAAAAATTGATAGTGTTGAAGTGTCTGATGCAGAGGTAAATGGTGAAATTGATAGACGAATAAAAATTATCTCAGGTACAAAAGGTGGTTTAGCACAATTGGAATCGTTTTATGGGAAAACCGAAATGGAGATTCGGAGCGATTGGAAACCTGTGATAAAAGAGCAATTATTGGCTCAAAAAGTTCAAAATTCAATTATTGGCGAAGTGGAAGTTTCTCCGAACGATGTTCGTTCTTTTTTTGAAAAAAATAAAGATAGTATGCCAATGGTTCCAACTCGATACGAATATGCTCAAATTGTTATAAAACCAGAAATTTCAGCTGAAGCAGAAAAGGCATTACGAAAGAAAATAGAAGACATACGAGAACGAGCAATAAATGGTGAGAATTTCTCAAAATTGGCAGTGTTGTATAGTGATGATACCGAGTCGGCAAAAATGGGCGGTTTGTTGGGCGATTATTTGTCTCGCGGAGAACTTGTTCCAGAATTTGCCGCTGTAGCTTTTCGATTGAAGGAAGGGGAAATTTCCCGTGTTGTTAAAACAGATTTTGGCTATCATATTATTCAAATGGTTGAATTGAAAGGTGAAAAGGCGAAATTGAAACATATTTTGTTAAAACCGCCAGTAACTAATGCCGAAATGCAAAAGGCTTTTGTTAAGTCAGATAGTGTTCGCCGTGCTATTGGCGATTCGCTTACGTTTGAACAAGCTGCGGTGAAATTTTCATCGGATGATAAAACGAAAAATAATGGTGGTTTGAATATGAATCCATATACTGGAACACCAAAATTTGAGGAAGGAATGATAGAACCAACGGTTTGGTACACGCTCAAATCTATGAAAGATGGTGATGTTTCTGAACCAATATTATCACCCGATGACAAAGGTTCTAGGGTTTATAAAATTTTGAAATTAGTGTATTCATCGCCAGAGCATAAAGCAACTTTGATAGAGGATTATTCTGATGTAAAAGAAATGGCTTTGGAGGCAAAGAAAGAGGAAGTTCTTAATAAGTGGATGAATGACAAAATGCAAAAAATTTTCCTTTCTATCAAAAGTGAGGAATATGAATCGTGTGATTTGAATTTTGACTAATGTCGAAAATCTTTCATAGAACAGAGTTGATGTTGGGTGAAGATGTAGTAAAACATTTTTCCAAATTACGAACAATTGTTTTTGGCCTTGGTGGTGTTGGCAGTTGGTGCGTTGAAAGTTTGGTTCGTACTGGATTTGAACATTTTACGTTAGTCGACTACGACACGATTGCAGAGACAAATATCAATCGCCAGTTACCAGCAACGACAAAAACAGTTGGGAAACTAAAAACAGAAGTTTTAAGAGAACGATTCCTTGAAATTAATCCAAATGTGCAAATAGACATTCGTTCTGAAGCATATCAACCAGACAATTCTGAATCTTTTAATCTTGCAGACTACGATATTATAATTGACTGTATTGATAGTATGAATAGCAAGATGGATTTGATTCGTAAAGCAACGAAAACCACCGCATTTTTCATTTCTTCAATGGGAGCAGCCTTGAAAATAGATCCACTTCAAATTCGTGTTGATGAATTTTGGGAAGTACGTTATGATTTGTTTGCTCGTCGAATTCGAAAGAATATTCGTAAAGGAGAATTGCCATCGCGACCATTCCCATGTGTGTATAGTTTGGAACCTTCAATGGAAGGTTCTGAAGTTCAAATTATTGATGGTGAAAGTAAACGTATAAACGGATCTACAGCGCATATAACAGCAATTTTTGGGTTTACTATTGCAGGAGAAATTATTAAGCATTTTCAAGGCGGTGAAAGCAAATAATTCCAAAGATTTATTAGTTTTGCTACAAGAATAGTAACCTAGGGACTGTCGGGAAATGTTGAAAATTTCCAAACCAATTGATTGTTAATGTGTTAAAATTTCGTATCTTAGATGTAGATAAAAAGAATACCTCCAACAGGCCGTAGGAAGCTGAATTTGGAGGTATCGCAAAAATTAATC
>JAZRVS010000138.1:0-19069 GCA_045599365.1 Bacteroidales bacterium | reverse complement strand
CCAATGGTGATGGAATAAACGATGTATTTATGGATGGAGATGGAATGGATGAAATTGACTTAATAATAATAAATCGTTGGGGACAAAAAATATATGAAGGGAAAGGCAGTTGGGACGGAACATGTAACGGAGAAGAAATGTCCGCGGGAACATATTATTATATGATTACATTGCCAAATGGCGAGGAATTCCAAGGTCCATTAATGTTGATAAGAAATTAGTTTTATGATGAAAAGGAAACTGTCTATATATTTGACGTTGAGTATTTTGTCTGTGTGTTCGTTTGCGCAGACAAAAGATTTGAAACGTGGTGATGATGCTTTTGCAGAAAAAACATATTCAATTGCAAAAGACTATTATTTGTCGGCATACGATGTAGCAAAAGCAAATAATAATAATGCTCAAATGGCTTATGCAAGTTATAAAATTGCTGAATGTTATTATGAAGCGAATAACTACGAGCGAGCAATTCCATATTACAAAAATGCAATTGATTTGAAATATCAAGATACGTCAAAAACATTGTATCGAAAATATGGTGATATGCTTATGATGATAGGTGACAATCAGTTAGCTCGCGAAATGTATCAAAAGCAACTTGCGATAAATAGTGGAGATAAGTTGGCACAATTACATCTGCAAGCTTGTGATTTTATTGATACAGCAAAGACTTTTGAGTCAATGTATGAAGTACAAAATGTTCAACAAATAAATACTCGATATGGTGATTTTGCTCCGTCAATGAACAGATCAAAAGTCGTATTTACTAGTTCTCGATTCAATAATGATAGTATTGTTTATACATGTACAGGAGATGGTTTTGAGGATTTATATGAAGCGTATTTTAATGCAGAACAAAATACATGGTCTTCTATAGAAAAGTTACAAGGAAGCATCAATTCAACGTATAATGAGGGATCATTTACGTTAGATATGAAGAATAATACAGCTTACTTTATGCAATGTAATGGTTTGAGTGGTGCAGAAAAAAACTGTAATATTTATTTATCTAAATACAACGATAGTAAATCAATTTGGGAGAAACCTGTTCCATTCAAATATTATACGAAAGAATATAGCTCAGGACATCCATCAATCACACCCGATGGCAATACATTGTATTTCGCTTCAAATAATCCTGCTGGATATGGTGGCACAGATATATGGATGTGTCATAGAGATTCTGCAAATGGAGAATGGTCGGCTCCTAAAAATTTGGGAGAAGTGATTAATACTCCCAATAATGAAATGTTTCCATTTGCAACAGATAACAATGGCATTTATTTCTCTTCAAATGGACATCCAGGATATGGAGGATTAGATATTTTTTATAGTTCAAAACAAGACTCAAATTATGGATTCCCAATAAATCTTCGACCACCCTTTAATTCAAGTGCAGACGATTTTAGTTTAGTGTATCTTTCAGAAAATACTGGTCTGTTTGCTTCAAATAGAATTGGTGGTGTGGGAAATGATGATATTTATTATTTCAAATTAAAAGATGTGAAAATTCAAGTTGCTGGACGCGTGGTAACATCAACAAATGAACCTATTTCTGAAGCATTTGTGCTAATAAAAAATGTTGCGACAGAGCAGGTTGATACGTTGATTACCGATAATGACGGTTTGTATTTCTTTGAAGCAATGTCGCCTGATATGGAATATAAGATATTTGCACATAAAAACGGATACTTAAATCCTGATGGAAAATTGATTAATACACAAGGTGTTACACAAAGTATTTCGTTGGATTCTTTAAATGGTTTTGATATGAATTTCGTACTCCAAAAAATTGAGAAAAATAAAGAATATGAAATTCGAGATATCTACTACGATTTAGATAAATATGAACTTCGACCTGCATCTGTTGTTGAGTTGGATAAGGTTGTTGCTATGTTGAATAATAACCCAGATATTTGTATTCAAATAAATTCACATACCGATGAACGTGCAACGGACACGTACAATAAAATTTTATCCAATAATAGAGCAAAATCGGTTGTTGATTATCTTAATTCCCAAGGTATTAGTAGTGAAAGACTTACGTGGCGAGGTTGGGGAGAGACAAATCCAATTTTTAAAAATGCAAAATCAGAAGAACAACATCAAGCAAATCGTCGAACAACATTCTCAATTGTTAACTTTGATGAATTACAATTGAGCAAAAAAGAAGAAGAACATAGAAATGCAATTGAACGTTTAGAGAGCAATGGTAAACAGGCTCCACGTGAACAAGGAGTTTATTTTAGACTTCAAATAGGTGCATCTAAGAGTAAGTCTAACAATAAGATATATTCAAAGATTGATAATGCTCATTCAAAGCTTCCAACATATTGTACAAAAGAAGCTGATGGTTTGTATCACTATACAATTGGTTCATTCAAAAATTTCCAAGATGCAACAAAAATGAAAGATGAAATAGATGCATTGGGGTATAATTCTTTTGTAGTTGCTTACGAAAATGGTACCCGAATACAGATAAATGAAGCATTAAGAAAATTGCAAAACACTGAAAAGAAGTAAGTTATGAGAAAAATACTACAATATATTGCGTTTGCTACTTGCGTCGTTTTGAGTTCTCAATCGTTCGCTCAAAATGATATAGATGTAAGTAACTATATGTTCGATGAAATTAGTTATAATCCAGCATTTACGGGCGAAGGTGAAACTTTTAGAGCTTCGTTGTTGGCTCGAAAACAATGGCTCGGTTTTGATGGTTCTCCTTTGTTCCAAACATTGAGTATTGATGGCGCAACTAAAAAAATAGGTGGATTAGGATTACATATTGTAAATGATAAACTTGGCTTTGAAAATGTGGTAACTGCAACTGCAAATTATTCGTATGGAGTAAATTTAGGCAAAAGTTCTCGTTTAACGGCTGGTTTTGCTGTTGGTATTATAGATCGTTTTATAGATGTCTCTGATTTCGTGTATCAAAATCAAGTAGAGAGCGATCCAGAAGGATATTATGATAATGAGAATAACATAATTCCAACATTAAATATTGGACTTCGCTTGGATATAAAAAATCTTGTGTTGGGTGCATCGGCAACGCACGTCGCAAGTAATTTGGAGAATGCAACAACGACAAAATTGCCTCGACATATTTATGGCTATGCACAGTATAAAATAAATACTGATAAAAAAGTCTGTGTTGTGCCAACCGTTTTAGTCAAATATGGTAGTACAAAAACTCAATTTGAGGGAAATGCGAATGTTTATTTTAATAACAAATTCTGGTTGGGTGCATCTTACCGAGTAAATGAATCTGCGGTTGCTTTAGCTGGAATTATCTTGAAAGAAAGAATTTTTATTGGCTATTCATACGATTGGAATGTAGGAGAAAATAGTAAATATTCGTATGGTAGCCACGAAATATTTTTGTCTTGGCGAATGAGAAAAGATCCTCATCAAAAAGGATTTTATCAAAGTACGAGACTTTTTAATTAGTTAAGAATTAATCACTAAACACTAAACACTAATCACTAAACACTAAAAATGTACCTGATAAAAAATAAAGATGTTGTTATTGCCGAAAGTTCACTTGTTGTGGGGGAGAGAGCTATGGTTGCAAATAAAGTGATACCCAAGCATACAATCATTTTTCTATATCAAGATTGTGCAACAGAAAAAAGAACGCGAACCTCCATTCAAGTCGCTTTTGATAAGCACGTAGAACCAGGAGATTTTGGCGCGTTTGCAAATCATTCTTGTGAACCCAATTGTCAAATTATTGTAAATTATGATGATTCGACAAATATTGCCACCATATTGATGTTGACCTTAGTTGATGTATCAAAAGGAGATGAATTAACTTTTGATTATGCAACAACAGAAACTGAAGTTACTGAAGAATTACACAATATTGAATGTCTTTGTAAATCGACGCATTGTAGAGGGAAAATTACTGGATTTAGAGATCTTCCTTTGTCAGAAAAAATGCGTTTGATTGGTGAAGATTTAACTGCGAATTATCTGCAAATAGTTGATTAATAAAATGTCAGATTTACAACTGCCATCAAAACATTTAGAAGTTGCTGTTAATGAGATAAGTAAACTTCCTGGAATAGGCAAAAAAAATGCTTTGCGTTTAGCTTTGTACATACTTCGTCAAAATGAAGAGTTTGCTCAAGGTTTGAGTTCATCAATTATGCAGTTAAAGACGGAAATACATTTTTGTAAAAAATGTCATACAATTTCAGATTCAGATTTATGTGAAATATGCGCAAATCCCTCTCGCGATATATCAACCGTGTGTGTAGTCGAAAATGTGAAAGATGTGTTGCTCATAGAACGGACTAATCAATACAAAGGACTATATCACGTACTTGGCGGTGTTATTTCTCCTATAGACGGTGTTACTCCTATGGATTTGAATATTCCATCGTTTATTGAACGAATTGAAAGTGGAGAAATAAAAGAAGTAATTTTTGCGTTACCTGTTACCACTGAGGGTGATACTACGAGTTTTTATTTGTATAGGAAATTGCAAAATTATCCACAAATAAAGGTGAGTATGTTGTCTCGAGGCGTTTCCATTGGTGATGAACTCGAATATACCGATGAAGCGACATTAGCCCGCTCTTTGCGAGATAGAGTTGTCTATTCTGTTTCTATTTAAAGAAAAATGAAAACAAAATCAGATTTATTACTACAAACATATATTGAAAATCATATTGACAACGAACCACAATTATTGCAAGAACTTCGTCGTCAGGCACATTTAACTTTGTTGCATCCTCGAATGTTGTCAGGACATATTCAAGGTAGAATATTAAAAATGTTCATGCAGATGATAAAACCAAAACACGTACTTGAAATTGGTACGTACACTGGATATTCTGCATTGTGTCTTGCCGAAGGTTTAGCCGATGATGCAAAACTTGATACAATCGAAATCAATGATGAATTGGAAAATAAAATTTTAACATTTTTCAATGCTTCGGAACATGGAAAGAAGATACAATTACATATAGGTGACGCACTTGAAATTTTGCCAACATTTCCATATTCGTTTGATGCTATTTTTATGGATGGTAATAAACGACACTATGTTGCTTATTATGAAGCATGTATGGCAAAATTAAACATCGGTGGTTACATTTTTGCAGACAATACATTGTGGGATGGACACGTTATAGATGAAGTAGTTGATAAAAATGATTTACAAACAAAAGGAATCTTGGAATTCAATGATTTTGTAAAGAATGATAATAGAGTAGAAACTGTCATTTTTCCAATTCGTGATGGAATAACAGTTTTAAGAAAAATAGTTGTTGATTGATTGTGGAATCGTTTATTAGCAAATTCATAAGTTAATTGTATATTTGCTAAAAAGGGCAATTGATATGGAAAGTCTTATTAGAGACAACAAACTAACTTGTGTGGACCTTTTTGCTGGAGTGGGAGGTATCCGACTTGGATTTGAACAGGCAGCAAAAGAGTTTGGGGTCAATTGTGATTGTGTTTATACGAGTGAAATAGATGAATGGGCTTGTAAAACGTATAGAAAAAACTTTCCAAATGACACACATGATCCCTATAATGATATAACAACGATAGATGAAAAGTCTCTGCCTGATTTTGATGTTTTGTTGGCTGGATTTCCGTGTCAAGCGTTTTCTATCGCTGGTAAACGTGGTGGATTTGATGACACAAGAGGAACATTGTTTTTTGATGTTGCACGTATCATAAAAGAAAAAAAACCAAAGGCATTTTTGTTGGAAAATGTAAAAGGTTTAATTAATCATCGAAGTGGTAAAACATTGGAAGTTATACTCAATACATTATCAGAAGATTTAGGTTATACTATATTTTATAAAATATTGAATGCTAAAGATTTTGGACTTGCACAAATGCGAGAAAGAATTTATATAGTTGGTTTTCGAAATGATTGTGGAGGTGGCGGTTTTTCGTATCCTCAAACATCACATAATGCTAAAAATAAGGTTATTCGAGACATATTGGAAGAAAAACCTGTTGATGCTTGTTATTATCTTTCAACAGTTTATATTGAATGTATAAAAGCGCATAAAGCAAGACATCAAGCTAAGGGACATGGCTTTGGCTATGAGATTCGATCTTTAGATGACATTGCTGGGACCATTGTATGCGGTGGTATGGGAAAGGAAAGAAATTTGATTATTGATCCTCGACAAAAAAACTTGGTACCAACAACTCGAATAAAAGGAGAGTATAATAAAGATGGACTTCGTAGAATGACCCCAAAAGAATGGGAACGATTACAAGGTTTCCCAGACGATTGGACTGCTGGTTTAGCAAATGTACATCGCTACAAGCAAATGGGAAACTCAGTTGCTGTGCCAGTCATTCGGGCAGTATCAAAAAAAATTATTGAGGAACTTATAGATCCTATAGAACCTCAAAAAGAATATAAACCAATACAATTAGAATTATTTTAATACTATAGAGAAAAAATAAAAAAATAAGTTAACGGCATATATCTTTAGGAACGAAGTCGGCAAAACTATAAGATGACAAAAGTTATATGTCCTTATTGTCTGTGTTATAGCATGGGTTGGTAAGGTATTGTCATCTTTGTTTGCCGACATTGTTCCTTACTTTACCACTCATGTTATTTTTAGACCATTGAAGGAATGAATCCAAATATAAAATAGGTTATGGCTAAAAATAAGGGAGAGTATGATGAAATGCGTGTAAAATTGCATCTCATAGAATTACGAGATTTACAAAAAACAATAAAAATTGGCAAAAAGAATATAGTCATTACAAAAGTTGAAAATGCTGGTAAAAGTTGTAAATCTTTACCACAAGGGACTATTTTATCAAATTTGTCAGATGAAAAGATAGAACAATTAGCAAAAAAAGTCGGTGCTTTAAAGTCTCCATCGGGTAGTAAGGCAGATGTGTTTGTGAATGGTTTGGGAATTTCTGTAAAGTCTCATAGAGGTGCAAATCCTGCATTTTTGAATCATACTCATAGAGCAGGATTTCTAAAAGTTTGTCAACGCGTTGGTGTTAATATAACGGTATTGGATGCAATTATTAAAAATTATTGGGATAAACGAAAACGTGGACTAATTAACGAAGATGTGAAAAATGATGATAATAATTCTCCATTTAAAGATTATCTTGATTATTTGCGACCGATTATAAATTATTTTTTATTTAGAGGTACAGCTCAAAAAGATTCAATGTTTCCTGCAGATTATGTTTTAGATTTTGAAAATCCTTTAAATGAGGATGAATGGTGTTTTACAAAAGATGACTATATTGATAAAATTTGGGAAAATGTGGTGTTTTCTATTCGTTCAAAAGGAATGCCTAACTCGTATCCTAAAGGGATTAATTCAGCAGATATAAAACCTTGGGTCGAAAAAATAAATGGTAAATACAAGGGCGCATTACATGCACGAGTTCAACTATAATATAACATTATTATGAAAAAAATTTTTTTAATCACTTTATTTTCAATTGTTTGTAGCGGGGTTTTTGCAACAGAAATTTCGGTTCCTGCACAACTAAAAGCTGTTACAATCTATTTAAGTGGAGCATCGTTGGAAAGTGTTGCAAAAGTCAATATTCCTGCTGGAGTTAGTACAGTTAGATTGACAAATATTGCATCGGGATACAACGACCAATCAATTCAAGTTGAAGGACTTGGCGATTTCACCATCAATAGTGTTATGCCTGCAATTGGTCTGGAAACGCCTAAAATTGATAGTCTAAAAAAGCGTTACAATTCATTGAACGAACAAATTTTGGCTTCATCTCGTTCAATTAATGCGATTGACGAAGCAATAAAAGTTCTTGACGGAAATAAGAATATCAAAGGGGCAAATTCAAACTTGACAACAAATGAGTTAAACCAAATGGTTGACTTCTATCAAAAGAAATTGATGACATTGAACGAAAACAAGGCGAAAGAGGTGGCAAAAAAAGGAGAGTTGCAAGAAGAATACAAAAAAGTCTCGGAAGAATTATCAAACGCAAGAAGCAATAACAATGACGTGCTTGTAACCGTATCAGCAACGAAAGCGCAAACAATCACATTAGGATTGTCATATTATATTTATCACGCCCATTGGACACCATTTTACGAAGTGCGCGTGGAAGATGTAAATAAAGACATTTCTGTCGCTTACAAAGCAAAAGTTGACCAATTTTCCGGCATTGACTGGGACAATGTAAAGGTGACATTGTCAACTGGAAATCCTACATTGAATGGAACAGTTCCAACACTTACAAAATGGATTTTACGAGAACAACCACAATATAGAAATGTAAATAAAGTTAGTTATGCACAAACAAAAAGTTATGCCGTGGCAGACGAAGAAATGGAAATGGCTGATGCTATTTACGAAGTTCCCCAAAAGGCAAAATATGCATCAATGATAACCGAAGAAAAAATGACTTCGATAGAATTTACAATTGATGAATTGTTTAGCGTTAAGTCGCAGCAAGACGACGCAATGTTGACAATAAATACGAACAACATTCCTGCAGAATACGTCTATCGTTGTGTTCCAAAATTGGATAAAAACGCGTATTTAATTGCAAAAATAACCGATTTTGCCAAATACAATTTCTTATCGGGTGATGCTACTTTGTATTTGGCGGGGAAATATGTCGGAACATCGTATTTTAATATTACGCAAACAACCGATACGCTACAACTTTCGTTAGGCCAAGACAAAGGTATAGTGGTTGAACGAACATTGTCGGATGACTTTTATAAAAAATCGACAATAGGGAAGAATTATAAACAAATTGTAACATATTCTATTTCAGCAAGAAATAACAAGTCAACGGCAATAAAACTTGAACTACAAGATAATATACCAGTTTCAGGATCTTCGAATATTGACGTTTCCTATAATGTTACCGATGGAGCAACTTTGAATGAACAAAACATTGCGACATGGAAACTCGATTTGCAACCATCAGAGACGAGGAAAGTAAATCTTTCTTACACTGTTGTATATCCCAAAACAATGTTACTAAATTTGAAGTAGTTATTGTTTCATTGTTTTTATTTGTAATTCTTTTTATATTTGTAGTCGTTTAGTGTAAAAATATGGCGAAAAAATTTTTTGATACATCTCTTGTTGATAAAGCAATAAAATTTGCTGTTGATGCGCACGCAAATGTTGAAAGACGAGGAAAAGGATTCCCGTATGTCGTACATGTGTTAGAGGCAATGGAAATTGTGGCAACAATAACGAATGATCCAGAATTGCTTGCTACTGCTGTTTTGCACGACACTGTAGAAGATACCAATACAACTATTGCCGATATTCGGAGTCAGTTCGGTGAACGAGTTGCAAAACTTGTTGAATTGGAATCAGATAAGGGTATTCCTTGTCAAGATAATTTGGATTGGAGATCGAGAAAAGAGGCTGCAATAAATCGTTTAGCGAATGCTCCATACGAAGCAAAAATTGTTGCTTTAGGGGACAAATTATCAAATATGCGAGCAATAGCTCGAGATTACAAGCAAGCTGGAGATAAACTTTGGGATATTTTTCATGCTCCCAATGGTCGAAGCGACCACGAATGGCATTATCGTGGATTGGTAAATTCGTTGTCTGATTTAGCTGGAACTGAAGCATATATGGAATTTGTAAATCATGTTGTAGAAGTTTTTGGTGATGCAAAACCAGAACTGATTAATCTCAATGACTACGAAGAAAGCGGAGGTGGTTTTAATGGGGTAAGTTACAATCATAAGGATGGGAAACGTATGATGAAACTCTATGAACCACATGTCTCGTATGCTGATATAGAGCGAGAATATACAGTTTCTCAAGAGATAAAAAAGTTAGGCGTGCAAATCCCCATTGCCTATAGAATGGTAACAGATGGTAGAAGAACAGGGGTTGAATTTGAAAGAATTACTCCGAAACGATCATTCGCACGTGCGATTTCGCAAGAGCCACAAAATCTTGAGAAATATGCAATTCTATTCGCAAAAAATTGCAAAGAATTACATGCAACACAATGTAATACTCAGTTTTTTGTTTCTGCTGTTGATTACTACATTGATGCTGTAAACAAAACAAAGATTTTCAATGAAGAAGAAAAGTTGAAAGTGATAGACTACATAAAGTCTATTCCTCTTGGAAATACTTGTCTTCATGGCGATATGCATATTGGTAATATTATTACAGACGAACAAAACATATATTGGATAGATTTAGCTGATTTCAAATACGGAAATCCAATATTTGATTTTGGTGTATTTTATTTGGTTTGTAATTGCAATACAGAAGAAATGACTCAACATTTGTATCACATTACGAACGCTCAAGTTCACAAAATGTGGGGAATATTTCTTCGTGAATATTTTGGTCCAGATATAGATATAGAAGCTTTTAATAAACAGTGTGAATTTATAGCTGCCTTGGTTAGAATCAATTACGATAACAAAGGTATTATGCACACTGATAGACGTGAAGAAATAAGAAAAATATTGCTACGATGAAAAAAAAATTTGATCCTGTTCAAGGACGTAATGCCGAAATAATAGAGTCGGTGATGTTGTCAGACGAAGTAAAGAATTTATCGGAAGAGATACAATTTAAAATTCGGTTATGTGTTGAAGAAGTAGAAGAAAATATTCTTTGTTATTCTGGTTCAACATGGATAGAAGTTTCTACAAGTATAGAAAATAATAATTTGACAATAAACTTTCGTGATGGTGGTGTTGAATTTGATCCACTGAAGAAAGAAGATCCCGATGTTAATGCACCTTTGGAAGAACGACAAATTGGCGGATTAGGCATATATTTATGCAAACAAATGATGGATTCTTTGAATTATCATTTTGAAAAAGGTTGTAATGTATTTACAATGAGCAAGCAAATATAATGAGTAAGCACAACAAACTTCTACTACGACTTTGTCTTGCCATTGTTCTTTTGGCAACAATTGTTTTTTTGATTATTTCGGGACGAGCATATCAAATTGTTCGAAATAAAGCAAATAGTGATGCAAATGACAAAGTTCAGATTGTTCTTGAAGAAGCAAACGAAATAGTATATCGTCATCTTAGTAATGTTGAAGTGGCAGGTTATTGCTTGGCATCACAGGCGTTGCAAGCAACAACAACCGATGATACAATTATGTATTTTACGTTGAATCAAGATGAATTAGATGATGAAGAAACTATTTATGGTATTTTAGAACAATTTCTGAAAGCAAATCAACATTTGTGGGGTGCAGCTATTGGCTTTGAACCCAATGTGTTTCCATCTTATGGAGAAAGTGGATTTGCCCCATTTGTGAGACATGCCGATTCAAATTATGTGAGATTCAATCTGCCTAACGAGAAAAATAACTATCGTAATGATGATTGGTACTACACGACAAAAGAACAAGATCGCCCCCGTTGGTCTGAGCCATTTGTTGATGTGCGAGGAGCCATAATTGCATGTTTTTGTATCCCAATACATAATCAAAGGAATGAGTATATTGGTACAATAGCCGTTGATTTGCAATTAGATAATTTTATTAATTCTCTCAGCAAAGAAATACATCCGTATGAACATTCTAATTTGTTGTTGTTGAATAACAAAAACAAATTACTTATATACTCAACCGAACAGGGTATTGTTCACGAAACAATATCATCTATTGAGAATATTGAGCAGAAGTTCTCAAACAAGGAAAATATATTATACCACTTTGATGTAAGTGATTCTGCGTGGACAATTTTCTTAAATTGTTTAGAAGATGATATATATCATGATATCAATTATTTGACAAGAAAGATACTTATAATGGTATTGTTAGGTGTCTTGTTTATGATGCTTTGTTCTGCATTTATTTTCTATCAAATTCGCAGAATTATAGAAAAACAAAAGGAAATAGATAGTGAATTGACAATTGCATCGAAAATACAAGAAGCAATGTTGTCAAAGAAATTCCCAGAGAAAAAAATTGTTGATATTCACGCTGTTATGTACCCTGCAAAAGAAGTTGGTGGCGATTTTTATGATTTTCAGATTAAAGATGACGCTCTCTATTTTGCTATTGGTGATGTCTCTGGGAAAGGTGTGCCAGCGGCAATTGTTATGGCAATTACAAAACATGCGTTTCGTATGTACAATGGTCTTCATTTATCAATGGATGGATTAGTTTCTCAAATAAATAATAGTATATCGAAAGACAATGAGGTAGGTATGTTTGTTACATTATTTGTGGGAAGACTAAATTTAAAAACACTCGAGTTCGAGTATTGTAATGCTGGTCATAATCCATTGGTAAACATATCTTCGCAAGGGCATGCTCAATTTCTTGATGTTAAGACAAATGTTGCTGTTGGAGTATTTGAAGATTTTCCATACGAATCACAACATCTTGTGTTGGAAAAAGGTTCTTGTTTGCTTCTTTATACAGATGGGGTTACTGAGGCAGAACGAAAATCGAAGGATTTGTATGGAAATGAACGATTACTTGCTTGGGCGAACAATCACGATATTACCAAAAACGCAATAGATTCTTGTAACGATTTGTATAACGATGTTATTCAGTTTGCCAATGGTAATGAACAAAATGACGACATTACAATTATGACAATAAAAATTTAAGGAATAGGCGTATTCAATTGGTTAAAATATTACTCAAAGAGATTCGTCTGACAACTGATAACTGTCAACTAAATTACAGCCAAGATGTATCTCATTACCCTAAAATATGCGTTTTATTCATATTTGTGAATTACGTTATACATAGTGTCGCGTTCTACTGGGATTTTGTTACAATCTTTTATAAGGGCTATCATTTCACATTGAGTAAGAATTGGTTTTTTCTCAACAGAGCCTGCCATAGAATATATTTTTGTGGAATCATTTATTGTCCCATCAAAATCGTCAACACCATAATCTAATGTTATTTGCGAAAAATCTTTTCCTAACATTGGCCAATAGACTTTTAAATGTGGAATGTTATCGAGAAATAGGCGAGTGATAGAAAAATTCTTCAAATCTTCTGTCCAAGGAAGTTCCCGATCTATTCCTAAAACATTGTTTTCTTTTTTGTATTTCAATGGAATGAAGGCATTAAAACCATGAGTTTCATCTTGTAAGCAACGAAGTCTATTTAGGTGATCTACACGTTGTGCATACGATTCTTTGTGCCCATATAGTATTGTTGCATTTGTTTGAATACCAAGCTGATGAGCTTGTTTGTGAATTGCAAGCCAATCAGCACTTTTTGTCTTTGATGGACAAATTTGTTCTCTCAGTTTTTCGTCAAATATTTCTGCGCCACCACCAGGCATAGCATCTAATCCACTATCTTTTAGTTTTGAAAGCACTTCTAAAGTTGAAATCTCATTCAATTTTGACATATATTCAATTTCAACAGCAGTAAATGCTTTTATATAAATGTTTGGAAATATGCGTTTTACAAGTTGTAACAAGTCGCTGTAATAATCAATTTTACGAGATGGATGACAACCTCCAACAATATGAATTTCTGTGATAATATCTTGTGGAATTTGTTTGAGTTTTTCTTCAATTTCATCAGTTGTAAATTCCCAACTTTCTGAATCGTCTTTTTCTCTATAGTACGAACAGAACTTGCATTTGTGAACGCATACATTCGAGGGTTCTATATGAATGTTTTTATTGAAAAATACTTGATCACCAAATTTTTGTGTTTTTACATAATGTGCCAACATTCCAACAAAATTTAAATCTGCTTTTTCATATAAAAGTAACGCATCGTCAGTCGTAATACGTTCATTATTAAAAACTTTTTCAGCAATTGTTAGTAACTCTTCGTTGGAAACAATTTTATGTATGATATCTTGTAATTCTTGTTTATTCATTTTTTTTCTATATGATATTGTACTATCAATTCTTAACTCTTATCTCTTAACTCTTATCTCTTAACTCTTATCTCTTAACTCTTAACTCTTACCTTATTTGTACCAATCTGCGTACATACGATAGTTATGAGAAATTTTATAAATCATTTCTTTTGTTTGTTCTGGCGAAACATCCTTAATTTTCTTTGCGGGAACGCCAGCATATAAACTACCTGGTTCTACAATGGTACCACTTGTAACAACAGCACCAGCAGCTATAATTGAATTTTCACCAATTACAGCATTATCCAAAATAACAGAACCCATACCAATTAACACATTGTCGCAAATTTTTGCCCCATGAATAGTAACATTGTGTCCAACAGAAACATTGTTGCCAATTTCTATAGTTGATTTTTCGTACAATGTATGTAAAACAGAACCATCTTGAATGTTAACTAAATTTCCAATTTTGATAGAATTTACATCACCACGAAGGACTGCGTTAAACCAAATGCTGCAATCTTTTCCGATTTCTACATCGCCAATAATTGTCGCGTTATCAGCTAAAAAACAATTTTCTCCAAATTTAGGAGTAAATCCACGAACAGATTTTATTAGTGTCATTATTTTGTAGGTATTTGTATTTTTTCGACAAAGAAAATCTCTCGTTTCGCTTTGTCTTCTTTATTCTTTATTTTTTGTAGTCCGTAAGCTAAGAACGTGTTGTTGAACCAATATCTATTCTTATTTGTTGAGGACAATAGTTTTTCGTCTTCGTTTACGAATGTTTTTTCATTTTTTGCTATTTCTATGCCATTTTCAAAATTAAATGAATAAATGGTATTCCAAGTAGAATAGAGTGTTTGTAAGTAGGGAGGATTCTGATTTACAGAGAGATAATGCACAATAGAATATGGTTTATCTTCAATGTCCATTGGCTCAGAATTACTCCAAATAACTTCGCCATTATCGTTGAACCCCATAATGAAAAAATGTGTGTATTGAAAACCATCAAAAACTTGATAGCAATACATTGTTTGTCCGAGACCCGTAGAAATGTACTGACATTCTTGACGATACGTTGGGAAATATACTTCACCAACCAACACGTATTCGCCATTTTGTTCTATAATTTTGTGTGGCGCAATTAAATAATTTATTTCCAATTCCTTGTTTTGGGCATTTTTCTTTTCTTGTTTCTTTTCAATTCTTTCTTGTCCTTTGGTGGATAAGTATGAGGTGAAATTATTGATGTCGAGATAGTTAATGTATTTTGTTGATTCTATTTTGCCACTTTCATTTTGTTTCATAATAAAAAGACCGACAGAAGTATTGGAATTTTTCTTGACGTTGTTATATGAACCAATGATAAGATATTTTCCATTTTTTAATTTTGATGCAAATGCAGTTGCTAAAAATTTATCAGAATCGGTAGATTTTATGATTGTTTCAGAAATTTTATCACCTTGTTTGTATATATAAAATTTAATTAGATTGTCATCGCGTAATACATCTTTGGTAAACAAATACACTTCATCATTTTCTTCATTTACTTCAAACGAAACAATGGAAAATTTGTTTTTATTGAGAGGTATAATTTTACCGAATTTTGTCTCTTTGGTCTCTATATTTTGAATAACTAAAATTGGTAAATCTTTGGTGTATCCTAAAAAATACACATAGTTTCCAACCGCGCGAAAACTTGATATAATTGTATTCTTTGGAAATTTTCCAAATATTGTTTTTGTATGTAACCCGTCAATTGAAATCGTTGATACACAATAGTTTCCATTGGTCTGGTATGCAAAGTTGTAATGTCGTTCTTTTGTCGTATAATCAATGTAGGCAGATTTCTTCGCAGGTAATGAGATATTTTCAGAAATCGGTAACTTAACGAGATTGGTATCGTATTTTTCGTATGTATAGGTGATAATTTTCCTGTTTTTGTTTATTTCGGGCTTATAGCTTTTGAGCAACATTCCTTTTTCTGCAAAAGGAATGCATTTGTGGTATTGTATATCACTGTCGCTGAATTCTATCCGATTTTTGTTTTCTTGTGAAAAAAGCAAAACCGATAGAAATAAACAAAGTATAGTGCTATAGAGTCGTGTTCTCATTTTTTATTTTAGCGAAATTACGGAAAAAACACAATTAAGCAAAATGATTTTTATTTTTGTATCTTTACACGATTTATTATGACTTTATGGAAATAGACGACAAAAAAACGACCATCAACTATACTGTTCTTATTCGTGATACAGATTTTTCGTTACGAATGTCTTTGGAGTCAATTGGAAACATTTTTATGAATGCAGCAGGGTGTGATTCTGAACGAAAAGGATTTGGAATGGATGCTTTGCATAAAAAGGGGATGGCTTGGGTTGCCTTGCGTATGCACATTCAAGTGTATGAGTATCCCGCAGCGTTTGATGAATTAACTATAACAACTTGGATAGAACAATGGACTAAATTATCAACGCAACGTAATTGCATAATCCAAAATAAAAATGGTAAAACAATGGTTGAAATTTCCTCTTTATGGGCTTTAATAGATTTTAAGACGCGTCAACTTTTGAATTTACAAGATGAATTATCAGTTTTTGATTACGAAAAATGGTTAGTTGAGGAAAGTATTTCTATTGGAAGTGCAATGAAAGTTCACGTACCAAACAATACGGAAGTTGTTGGTAAACATACGGTTGCTTATAGCGATATTGATAGCAATTTACACGCTACAAGTTTAAAATATGTTGAATGGGTTCTGGATACACTTCCATTTGAATTGTTCAAAAATCAACGAATTTCATCGTTTGAAATAAATTATGTAAAAGAATGTTGTTTTGGAGAACAAGTATCAATTTTAAGAGAAAAATTATCAAATGATACGTTTGTATATGAATTGAAAGATTCAAATAATAATTCGTTAAATCGTTGTAAATTAATATTTTCCCATATATGAAATCAGAAGTTCGTGCAAAGAAAAATTTAGGACAACACTTTTTGAAAAGTAGTGTTACAGCTCGAGATATTGTGGAATGTTTACCATTTATTTGTGGTAATTGTCTCGAAATTGGTCCAGGAATGGGAATACTTACGATACATTTATTAAATAAACCTGTGCGTCTAAAAGTAATTGAAATTGATGGAGAATCAATTGATTATTTATTATCACAACATATTGTAACACCAAAGCATTGTATTCAAGGTGATTTTTTGCAATTACCAATGTCTGAATTCTTTGGAGGAGAACAATTTTTGATAATAGGGAATTTTCCATATAATATTTCGAGTCAAATAATGTTCAAAGTAATTGAAAATAGAAATATGGTTCCTGCTTTAGCTGGAATGTTCCAACGAGAAGTTGCTCGTAGAATTTGTTCACCAGCTGGTTCGAAAGAATATGGAATTTTGTCGGTTTTAGTGCAGGCTTTCTACGAAACAAAATATCAATTTACTGTTGATGAATACGAATTCAATCCGCCCCCAAAGGTGAAATCTGGTGTGATAACAATAATTCGAAAAGAAAATTACACACTTCCTTGCGATGAAAATCTTTTTATTCAAGTTGTAAAGACAAGTTTCAATCAACGCCGAAAAACATTGAATAATTCACTAAAAAAAATGTTGGGAGACAAACATTTAGAAGAATCTATTGGACAAAAACGCCCAGAACAACTCTCTGTTGATGATTTTATTGAATTAACAAATTTTATTGCTGGATAATTTTAGGTAATATTCGATTTCCAATAACGTAGAATTCTCTTTAGAGTTCTACGTTTTTTGTATATTTGCAACAAATAGATTTACCCCAGATCTATAAACACATACATAAACTAATACAATATGGAAAGAGAACAATTCCCAAACGTGGCGAATATTGCTACCATTCAAACGAAAATCTATGAATTCCGCGGCGAAAATGTGATGATTGACAAAGACTTAGCGTTTCTATATGGAGTGGAAACGAAAGTCTTGAATCAAGCGGTTAAAAGAAACATAGAACGATTTCCTGAAGATTTTATGTTTCAACTTACAAAAGAGGAATGTTTAAGGTCACAATTTGTGACCTTAAACATGGAACAAGGAAAACACTTAAAATATTTTCCCTATGCCTTTACCGAATTAGGTATAGCAATGCTTAGTGGAATACTTCATTCTCCAATTGCTATTCAAGTGAATATAAACATTTTACGTGCGTTCGTAGAAATGCGAAAGCAACTACGAAATCTTTCGGAAAATTCACTACAAATCGAAAATCTAAAATTAGAATTACAAAACCAGAAAGCATACATCGAAGATATTCTTCGCGACCAGAACGACACCAACGATTTAATGCAAGGACAATTAGATGCGTTAACTGATTCTATGACAGAATTAAGCGTGAAAGTTGATTCACTTACAACAACCCAAAGGACAAGAAAACCCGTAGGGTTTGTGATTCCCAAAAAAGAAAAATAATTTATACAACACATACAATATGGAAAAAGAACAATTACCAAACGTGACGAATATTGCTACTATTCAGATGAAAATCTATGAATTTCGAGGAAAACATGTCATGTTAGACAAAGATTTAGCAACTTTATATGGAGTAGAAACGAAACGTGTCAATGAACAAGTTCGTAGAAATATAGAGCGTTTTCCCAATGACTTTATGTTTCAATTATCAAAAGAAGAATGTTTAAGGTCGCAAATTGCGACCTTGAACATAAAACAAGGAAATAACATAAAATATTTACCATACGTTTTTACTGAACTTGGTGTTGCAATGCTTAGTAGTGTTTTGCGTTCCCCAATAGCAATACAAGTAAATATAAACATTATGCGTGCATTTGTAGAAATGCGTGAACAGTTGCGAAATGTTACAAATAATTCTTTACAAATTGAAAATCTAAAATTGGAATTACAAAACCAAAAAGCTAACATTGAAGATATTCTTCGCGACCAAAATGACACCAACGATTTAATACAAGGGCAATTAGATGCGTTAACTGATTCTATGACGGAATGGAATTAAGCGTGAAAGTTGACTCACTTACAACAACAAAAACAACAAGAAAACCCGTAGGGTTTGTAATTCCGAAAAAATATGAGGAATAAAAATAATTTGTATATTTACAACGATAAATTTTAAACTTTTTGCCTATGAAGTAAACGCGTAGTTGTACGCACATTTATAAAATAGCCACTTTGGTGGTGGAAAAAGCGTTTTTTGCTGAATCTTGGATTCATTGAAATCTCGACAATTTCAAAATAAAGCTTAACCAAGAA
>JAZRVS010000137.1:0-3973 GCA_045599365.1 Bacteroidales bacterium | reverse complement strand
TTTCATCAAGTGTATTATTAACTTCCGCAATTATTCCATCTTCTTGATTTTTATAATGTTGCAAAACATTTTGTAACGTATATCGAGCTTGGAATAATTCATTTCGAGCAATAAATACTTTTGCCCACAAAATGTACGATTTTCCTAACCAATATTGGTGTGGCGAATTCTTTTCCAAGAAATCAAGGATTTCTTTTTCTGCATCTTCGTAACGATTTTGAGCGAATAATATTGATGCGACTCTATACTTCGCTTCTGCACCTTCTGCCGTTGAGAACTCAAGAGCAACAGTTCTATATTTTGCAAGGGCATTTGTCGTATCAGCCAATGAATCGTATGCCATTGCGGCATTCATATTTGCCCATCGTTTATCATTTTCTGTTACTTTTTCAGTAACTATAAAATTCTCAACAACAGCAACTAAATCCTCATATTTTTTCAATTTTGCGTACGCTTCAATTTGTAATTTTCGTGCAAGTAACACATTTGGCTTCACTTCTGCCGTTGTTTCCAATTGCGTTAAATATGGAATTGCTTGTTGATATTGGAAATAATTCATCATTATTTGAGAAGCATATACCAACGATTGCTCCGTAAATTCACTCATCGGTTGTTGAATTATATATTCAAAGTGAGGCAATGCATCGGTTTGGAAGCCCCGATTATACAAGCATTCTCCTAAATAAAAATGAACATTTATCTTAAAGAACCCATCTCCATACTTTTGTAAATAACTCTTAAACAATGGAGTTGCCTTGTCGCAATCGCCATCAAAATACAAATCACGAGCGACTTCAAAACTCAACGAATCAAGTTGAGCTTCTTTAACATTGTCGTACCCACCAATTTGCTTCAAATAATTAGAAAAAGAGTCTATATCATTTTTCATTCGATAAATATTTTGAATCATATTCAACGCTGTCATTGACTCTTGCGAACCTGGATATTGATCAACTATATTCTTATACATTGCCAATGCGTTATCTATGTGAGAATCATTATATTCTAACAAAGCATACTGCAATAATGCACGTTTTACATACGAACTTGATTTGTAATTATCAATAAGACTCTTATAATTTTCAATAGCTTTATCATTCTTACCAACTTTCAAATATGCTTCAGCTTGTTCATACAATGCATCATCATAATACGTTGAATTAACGTATGTTTTCAAGAACGATGAAAGTGTTTCAATTTTTTCGTTTTGTTTTCCGTCTAATCCTTGGCAAAATGCCTCTTGGAACAAAGCATATTCAACATCAAAAGTACCATTTTTCTCTGCTTGTCCATAATATTTCACTGCTTGAGAAAAATCCTTTGTCATATAGTAACAATCGCCCGTACGAATTAACGCATCTGTATAAATATCTGATTTTTTATCTTGCGCCATATCAACATACTTTCTAAACCACGTTGCCGCCGAAGCATACGATTCTTGTTCAAAGTAAGTATATGCTATATTATAATGAGAGCGCTCATATTCTTGAGTTCCAAATGCACCTTGCATAACGACAAAATCCTTAAACAACTTTTGTGCTTCATCGTAATTATTCAATTTATAGTACGATTCAGCCTTCCAATATGTGCAATATGAGTTAACTACTCTATCATAGATTCCATATTCCATAGATTTATCAAGCATTTCAATCGCCGATTTATATTCCAAATTATTAAACAATTCCAAACCTCGATAATATGCAATTTGCTGATAAGCCATTTTCAAATCACTTGATAACGTACCAATACTTTCCAACGATTTGAGTGCATCTCCATAGTTTTTTGACGACATATAAATTTTCACCAACAAACCATTCGCTTCGTCATTATATTTTGATTTTGGATATGTAGAGATGAAATTCTGCATTGCTGTAATTGCCTCATTAAACGGAGCAAATGACAATTCGTAAGTCAACTTTGCATAGCAAAACATTGCATTTTCCTTCGCTTCTGGAAATATGTCGTAATTCATACATGCATAAAACACATTGCGAGCTTTTTCTTTTGCTCCCATTTTCAAATAACAATCTGCCATGTGGTAATATGCATTTTGAGCAATCGTATCGTTTTCGGACGTAACGTGTTGAAATTTATCAACAGCTTTTTGATACTCACCAAGACGATAATACAATTGTCCCATTTCGTAATATTCTACCTTTGTTGCTTTAGGTGATGTTTCAAAATATTTCTCGTAATATGGCAATGCCTGCTGATATTGCATTGTCTTATAATACGCGCCAGCAACCACACGATACACATCACCAAGATATTTTGGATTTATTGTTGTTTCAACTTTTTTTGCATACTGAATCAGTTTATCGTAATCTTCATTCAAGTAATAAATCTGACAAATATATGGTGCAACTACCGGAGAAAACATTGATGAATCTGCAAGTTTTTCAAAACCTTTCATTGCTTCTTTATAATTTCCATCAACGTACTCAAGATACGAATAATAAAACAACGAATTCTCAGCATACGCAGAATTTGAGGCATCTTTCACTTCTTTGAAAAGTGGTTTTGCCAACTCATAATATCGAGATTTTTCAGCATAAATCGATGGTGTTGTTACTTGTTCACTTGCATTTGATATTTTTTCATTTAATTTATAATACGAATAGGCTTTTTTATATAACAATTCAAATACTTCGCTATCCACAAACCGTTGAATATCTGTTTTTTGATAATAATCCAAAGCTTCTTCATATTTTTGTTCATGAAACAAATAATTTCCCAACTCAAAATAGGCTTGAAACATACGTGGATATTGTGGATTATCAGAAATAAATTGCGTTATAGCTGATTCTCCATCAGGATTAAACAAGCGCAACGCACAAATCGAAGCATAGTACTTTGCATCAACTTTTTCTTCTCTTGAATACGTTGCATTTGACTTCGCAACAGAATTAAAATGTTGTTGTGCTGAACTGTATTTTTGATTACCAAACAAATCCATTGCCAACGCAAACTCATTGACAACCATTTCATTTTTTTGTGCGGACACAAAAACGTAACTCACTAAAAACGAAACTATTAGAAATATCTTATATCTATTCATTTTCATACTCTTTATCTTACAAAATTGAACATTTTTTTTATCCATTGAATAGCAAACGCAATGAAGTTTTCAATAACTAATCAACAAGAAAGGAATTTGTTTACATTTGCAAAAAATTAAAAATGAAACAACTTATTACCATAATACTCATACTTTCAAGTTTTATTACGTACGCTCAAAATTCTACAATAACGATGGCTGGACACTCGTATCCTGCTGTATCATTTGTATTTACATCGTATGTATCGTACGGAGATTATCGTTTATTCCCAGATAAAGACATCAATATTTCTATTGCAAAAAAAGGCTCGAGTGGATTGATTCAAATTGCAATTGAATTACCAACAGATAAAGATTTATGTGATTATTTTCACAAATGTGGTATTTCTGGCGACATTGCAATGCAACTTGCAAATGGCGACACAATCGTATGCAAAGACAAAGGTATCAACGACTTTTTAAATGGTCGTGCAACCGCCATTTATGAACTATCAAGCAACGACATGGAATTACTTCGCAAAGAAAATATTGAAATTATTCAATTCTTTTTACAGACATTCAATACAAAAGGAAATTACATTGCGGCTAATTTTCACCATACAACAAGCAATACCCCAGATGAATTTACACGAAAAAAAGAACGTGTGAGCATTACAAAAGTTCACAAACTCGTAAGACAACTAAAATAATGGCAGACAAAAATATCTACATAAAAAATAAAAAAGCTTCGTTCAACTACGAAACAATACAAACCCACACCGCCGGTATTGTGCTGACGGGTACCGAAATCAAATCAGTTCGCGATGGGAAAGCAAATGTTACCGAATCATACTGTTATTTTAATAATAACGAATTGTGGTGTAAAGGTATGCATATTTCGGAATACTCATTTGGTAGCTACAACAATCACGTTCC
>JAZRVS010000136.1:0-1785 GCA_045599365.1 Bacteroidales bacterium | reverse complement strand
GGAGTTTTTTATGGAAAACAAAAAACAAAACGGCAGCAAATCAGCAAAGAATTGCGGTTCAAAGGACTGCAAATCACAAAATTCATCAAAATCAACGAAGTCATCTGCAAAGGATGCATCTGACTGCCATTGCAGCGAAAGTGGCAAATCTACAAAATAACAAAAGGTTTCAAATTGAATTAAAAGAAAAAAGGCACTCAACCGAGTGCCTTTCTTCAAGTTAATTGCACGGCGTTGCCGTGCGTTTACTGCGACTTTGTCGCGTGAACTGAAACCTATGGTTTCGTGAACTGCACGACTTTGTCGTGCGTTGTGGCACTGCGTGGCAACAAAAAGCACCGCGCTTGCGGTGCCTTTTGTTTCTTAATTCTGCCTTTTTCTTACAGTTTGTACCAGTAATAATTGTAATACGTTGACTTGAAATAAGTCGCATTGGTTGACGCATTTGTGACGTCTGTTTCAGTTCCACCCGTTTTATTTTCCCAATTTGTTGAATTTGTTGTGCGATACCATGTTGTTGTATCTTCAAACGTTATGCTTGTAAGTTTACTGCATCCATAGAAGGCATATAGACCTATGCTTGTCACACTGTCAGGGATTTCTATACTGGTCAAAGATTTGCAATCATCAAATGCCTTCTCACCAATGCTTGTCACACTGTCCGGGATTGTTATGCTTGTCAAGCCACTGCATCTTTCGAAGGCAGATGAACCTATGCTTGTCACACCGTCCGGGATTGTTATGCTTGTCAAACCACTACATCCACCGAAGGCCCAATTTCCTATGCTTGTCACACTGTCTGGGATTGTTATGCTTGTCAAACCACTGCATCCACCGAAGGCATCATAATAAATCACTTTCGTATTTGGATGTATTTCACAACTTGTAATTCCTTTATCTTTTGCTTTCATCAACACAACGTATGGATTTGTTTCATTGGCAAGATAATATGCATTATCATATTCATTGTAAACAAGATTATTACATCCATAGAAGGCATCTTCATCTATGCTTGTCACACTGTCTGGGATTGTTATGCTTGTAAGTTTACTGCATCCATAGAAGGCCCTTTCACCTATGCTTGTCACGCTGTTGCCTATCGTCACGCTCGTCAATCCACTACATTCATAGAAGGCAACGGCACCGATGCTTGTCACGCTGTCAGGAATTGTTATGCTTGTCAATCCACTGCACCAAGCGAAGGCATGATTACCTATGCTTGTCACACTGTTGCCTATCGTCACGCTTGTCAAACCACTGCAATTATAGAAGGCACCATCACCTATACTTGTCACACTGTCTGGGATTGTTATGCTTGTCAAACCACTGCAATATTCGAAGGCATATGGACCTATGCTTGTCACACTGTCTGGGATTGTTATGCTTGTCAATCCACTGCAATAACGGAAGGCCTCAGAACCTATGCTTGTCACGCTGTCTGGAATTGTTACGCTTGTCAAGCCAATGCATCCACAGAAGGCTAATTCACCTATGCTTGTCACACTGTTACCTATCGTCACGCTCGTCAATCCACTGCATCCCAAGAAGGCATAACTCTTTATTTCGGTCACCGTATCTGGAATTACCAAATTCGTCAACAATTCACCTTTGAGATATAACTTCTTTGCACAACACAACGGATTTGCATAATAATCACCAAACGATATATTGCACCATGCGGCAAGGTCTGTGATATTGACAGCGGTCAAACCACTGCATTCACAGAAGGCATAATTACCTATGCTTGTCACACTGTTGCCTATCGTCACGCTTGTCAAACCATCG
>JAZRVS010000135.1:0-3562 GCA_045599365.1 Bacteroidales bacterium | reverse complement strand
GGAAGTTTTGAGAATATAAAAAAGACGAAGACTGCATTGTATCGCTACGTTTCTGCTCACAATGGGACATTATTTGTTGATGCTGATAATGAACATCTTATGAATAATGTTCCTCAGAATTCTACTATTGAAAAATATGGTTTTTTTACCACGGATTGTTATACAGGAAAAATGCTTGACAATGCGATATATGCAGCATTTACATTTACGAATATAGATGGTGAGTCTATTGATATTTATTCTTCTTTATATGGAGAATATAATGCAAAAAATATGTTGGCTGCGGCAACTGTAGGCTCTTATTTTGGAGTTAGAATACGTGATATAAAAGATGCAATAGAAGGTTATATTCCATCTAATAATCGATCTCAATTAAAGAAAACCGAAAAGAATACATTGATTTTGGATGCATATAATGCAAATCCAACAAGTATGCGAGCATCATTAGAGACATTTGTTTCTATGAATGTGAACAATAAATGTGTGATTTTGGGTGAAATGGGCGAGTTGGGTGACGCATCGTTGCAAGAACATATTTCTATATTAGAAATTCTCAAAAATTCATCTATAAATCAAATCTATTTGGTTGGTAATTGGCCACATATAGATGGATTTACGGCAAATTATTATATTAATTCAGAAGAATTAAAGAATTATATCACATCAAATCCGATAGATGGAGCAACTATATTGGTAAAGGGGTCTCGTTCGGTTAAATTGGAAGTTGTAGTAGTTGCATTATAATAATGTATGGTATTTAATAAATAATAATATGGAAAATTTTAATTTTTATAGTCCGACAGAATTTGTGTTCGGAAAAAATCGAGAAAACGAGGTCGGAACGTACGTGAAAAAATATGGAGGTTCAAAAGTATTACTTCACTATGGTTCTTCATCAGCAAAGAAATCTGGGTTACTTGATAGAGTGAAACAATCGTTACAAAAGGAAAATATATCATTTGTTGAGTTGGGAGGTGTACAACCAAATCCACATGATTCATTGGTTTACAAAGGAATAGATATTTGTCGAAATGAAAAAATAGATTTTATTCTTGCAATTGGTGGTGGTTCTGCAATAGATTCATCAAAAGCAATTGCAATAGGAGTTCCATACGACGGAGATTTTTGGGATTTTTATAGCGGGAAAGCACCGCAAAAGGCATTGCCAATTGGTACAGTTTTAACAATTGCGGCAGCAGGTAGTGAAGGTTCTGATGGTTCTGTGGTAACCAAAGAAGAAGGAATGCTCAAACGTGGGGCTGGTGGTGATTGCCTTCGTCCAAAATTTTCTATTTTGAATCCACAATTAACATGTACATTGCCAGCTTATCAAACAGCATGTGGAGCAACCGATATTATGGCCCATATTTTTGAACGATATTTTACTAATACTCCAGAAGTTGAAGTTACAGATAGACTTTGTGAAGGATTATTGATGACAATGATAAAGGAAACGCCTCGGGTTATTGAAGATCCAAATAATTATGATGCGCGAGCAAATATTATGTGGGCAGGAATGGTGGCACATAACAATATTGTAGGCGTTGGTAGAGAACAAGATTGGAATAGTCATGGAATAGAACATGAACTTTCTGCATTGTATGATTGCGCTCATGGCGCTGGATTGGCTGTGATAATGCCCTCGTGGATGGAATACGTTATGAATCATAATGTAATGCGTTTTGCTCAAGTTGCGACACGTGTTTGGGGGTGTAAAATGAATTTTGCAAATCCAGAAGTTACGGCAAAAGAAGGTATAAAATGTTTTCGACAATTTTTAGTGAGTATTGGTATGCCGATAAATTTTGAGCAATTAGGAGCAAAAGAATCTGATATTCCACAGTTAGTTAAAACATTTGGTATTGGTGAAGGAGAAACTGGAGGATTTGTTCATCTAAAAGCGAAAGATATAGAGAATATTTACAAAATTGCGGCTCATGCCACAATATAAGATGTATATCATTTGATAATGTTTTTTTTGATACAATATACAAGTTGGCAACACAATCATTTGTAATCAGGTGTTAGTAGTTAGTTTTTAGTTTGATTTCCATAATGGAAGAAGATTTCACAAAGAGATTCGTCTGACGACTGATAACTAATAACTGACAACTAATTTGCTGCCAAGATGTATATCAATATTTTTTATTGTAATTTTGAATAAATCAATTAATTACAAAAAATGGTTCGTTTGTATTATCTCTAAACACTAATCGTTAATCACTAATTACTAATTACTAATAATGACCTCTGTCAATATAATAACTCTTGGGTGTTCAAAAAATATAGTTGATTCTGAGCATCTTGCACGCCAATTAGTAGCAATGAACTATGTTGTGAATTTTGATTCGGAGAAATTCACAGATATTGTAATTATCAATACGTGTGGTTTTATCCACGATGCCAAACAAGAGTCTATTGATACAATTTTTAATGCTGTGCAAGCAAAAAATGCTGGTAAAATAAAAAAATTGTATGTAATGGGCTGCCTTTCTCAACGATATGCAGACGAACTTCGACAAGAAATACCTGAAGTTGATTCGTTTTTTGGTGCTCGAGGCATTGATGATATATTAAAAGAATTGAAAGTTCAAAAACAGACTTCTGTATTACAAGAGCGAATTGTTTCTACACCGAAACATTTAGCGTATTTGAAACTTGCAGAGGGTTGTAATCGATCGTGTGCATTTTGTGCAATTCCTTCTATACGAGGAAAATACGTATCTGAGCCGATTGAAAATTTGGTGAGAGAAGCAAAATTTTTGGTCAAGAATGGAGCAAAAGAATTGTCATTGATTGCGCAAGATTTGTCATATTTTGGTTATGATTTGTATAAACGAAATGTATTGTCTGAATTGCTTGAAAAATTGCAATCAATAGAAGGATTAGAGTGGATTAGGTTACATTATTTGTATCCGAATAGTTTCCCAAAAGACGTGCTTGATTCTATGAACCAACTTTCAAAAGTTTGTCACTATATAGATATTCCATTTCAACATGCATCGGACAAAGTATTGACAAAAATGCGTCGTTTTTTTTCAGAAAAAGAGACATTCTCGTTGATGGAGGAATTAAAGACAAAGGTTCCTGATATTGCAATTAGAACAACTTTAATTGTTGGTCATCCAGGAGAAACAGAAAAGGAATTTCAAAAATTAGTTGATTTTGTTCGTCAAGCGGAATTTGATAGATTAGGAGTATTTACATATTCACACGAAGAGGGAACATTTGCAGGAGAAAACTACCGTAACTCTATACCAGAACGGGTTAAAAAAGAACGACAAGAAATAATAATGAATCTACAACAAGAAATTTCTTTACGAAAAAATACTGAAAAGATTGACAAAATCTACAAGGTTTTGATTGATAGGAAAGAGGGTAATGGTTTTGTTGGTAGGACGCAATATGATGCGTATGAAGTTGATAATGAGGTATTTATTCAGTCAAACAATTTGGTTGTAGGAAAGTTCTACAATGTGAAGATAATAGATGCCGATGCATACGATTTAACTGGAAAAATCAATTAAGAATTAGGAGATAAAAGTCGGAGGCCAAGCGGTCT
>JAZRVS010000134.1:0-23379 GCA_045599365.1 Bacteroidales bacterium | reverse complement strand
CAATACAAAATTAACTGAAACTTTGCGAGAGATAGTAATATTTCTCGCTTTTTTTGTATCGCTACTCAACTATTCTATATTTTACCCATTATTTTCGCACTTCTTATTTGAATATAATGCTTCATCAATTATCAAATTTCTATCAAGAGAAATAACTTTGGTTAGATTTTCATCGTTTTCTTTTGTGGTTATATAATAGTGTTGTGAAATATTTTCGTCAAATTCTTTTATGAAAGCATACCGAATGCGACTACATTTCTCGTTAATGGAGTTTTCTATCGGATTTGTTAGATTTTCAATGCTTTTTTCCATAGCTGCAATATTGTCTCGATTGGTCACTTTTTTGTAAATCTTTAAAAGTTCGTCTTTATAATCAGGCAGAGTTTTAAATGGAATTCCAGTCGGATGACGTAAGTATAAGAAAAACAATGCTTTCGATAGGGTCGGCATCGTGATTTCTGTGTTATCATAATCAACTAAAAAGATGCGATAATCAGTCGTGATTTTTAATTTTGATAGTTTCAGCGGTGGAAATAGTAATTGTTTGAGAACAAAATTGTTAAAGCCTTTCCCTCGCAATTTATTTATCATTTCTAATATTTCTTCTGTGATTTTTTGTGTTTCATCGTCCAATTCTTGCTCATTTGGCGGAGTTGGTCGTCTTTTATAGAATATGGTTGGAAGTGTTCCAGTGTGTTCTATATAATCAATAATGAGGTTGAAAAACTGTTCGTCGTTTTCGTATGTAAGTGGAAAATACGTATAAATGTCTTCGTCTTGACAGGTGTTTGTGTTTAATTCAGTGTGCTTGAAATGAATAAATCCTTGAGTACTTGTAATCTTTTGGGGGTCTATTGAATCCAGGCAATTTTCTTTGGAATTGTTACAGCAATTCATTGAATTAAGTCCTTCTACAAATTTTTGTTGTATTGCATCTATTATTTGTTTTTTGAGAACAAAATCGTTTTTTGCTAAATCAGGACGACTATAGTGTAGCAAATCATCAAAATCTCTTTTGTTTATTTCGAAGGGTAGATAGATGAACGTAAATCCTTTGCCAACCACATCTGGTGCGTAGTCGGGATTGTATTTTGTTGAAAATAAACTGATGACTTTGGTGTAATTCCTTTTGAAAAAATCATTAATTTCTGTATTGTACGAAGTTTCTATATAAAAAATTTGTTCTTTATCGGGCTGAATGATTTCGTCATGCAGTATCTGAATTTGATTTGCTGTTCTTTTTTCTTTGAAAATGTCTTGTTCTTGTTCTTTGACTATGACTTGTTCTTGTTCTTTGATTATCTCTTTTTCTTTTTCAATGGGGTTTACACCGACTTTTGGGTCTTTCCAATTAATACAGAGTATTATTGGTGATAGAGCGAATAGAAAGACGTGAAGAAGTAATAGGGTGATAATAACAATAAAAAAAATCAACAACCATTCTAAGATAGTTGTATTAGCAAATACTTCTAAAAGTTCTTCTTTTGCCTCGTTAAATAACTTTCTAAGCAAAAAAGTTGAAATTATACAAATAACAATATAGGAGAGAAGTATATATGTGAACATGCTAATTCTTTTTTCAAAAATAAAAAATCCCGACGATTTCTCACCGGGATTTTTTGTGTATTGAAATTACTTATTAGTATTCCAATTTGCTCATTCTTACGTATGAAGCATAGCGTTTCTTAGCCATATCTTCAGCTGCATTGAACAATTCTTGTGCTTCAGATGGGAATTGTTTCATTACAGATGCGTAACGAACTTCACCCTTCAAGAAGTCTTGGAAACTATCCCAAGCAGGTTCTTTGCTATCAAGTACGAATGGATTCTTACCTTCTGCTTCAAGTTCTGGGTTGAAACGCCACAAGTGCCAGTAACCGCATGCTACTGCAGCAGCTTCCTCAGCTTGTGATTTACCCATGCCTTTCTTCAAACCATGGTTGATACATGGAGCATAAGCAATGATGATTGATGGTCCGTGGTATGCTTCAGCTTCGCGGATTGCTTTCAAGCATTGAGCTTGGTCAGCACCCATTGCGATTTGTGCAACATATACATAACCATAAGTTGTTGCAATCATACCAAGGTCTTTCTTGCGAACTCTCTTACCAGATGCAGCGAATTTAGCAATTGCACCAAGTGGAGTAGCCTTAGAAGCTTGACCACCTGTGTTTGAGTAAACTTCAGTATCGATAACCAAGATGTTTACATCTTCGCCAGAAGCGATAACGTGATCCAACCCTCCGTAACCAATATCGTAAGAAGCACCATCACCACCGATAATCCATTGAGAACGTTTTACTAAGTAATGGCTCAATTCTTTTAATTGACTGCAAGTTGAACAACCGCTAGCAGCAGCTTTTTCAATCATAGGATTCAATTTTGCAGCAGCAGCTTTCGATGCAGCAGCATCATCCATACCGTCAATCCATTCTTGAGCAGCAGCTTTGAATTCAGCTGGAGTTTCAGCAGCAGCAATAGCACCTTCGAATAATGTTTTGATACGATTACGCATTTTCTTGTTTGCAACATGCATACCAAGACCGAATTCGCAGAAGTCTTCGAATAATGAGTTAGCCCATGCAGGACCTTGTCCTTTCGCATTTGTTGTGTAAGGAGTAGAAGGAACTGAACCAGAGTAGATTGAAGAACAACCTGTTGCATTTGCAACGATTTCACGGTCACCGAACAATTGAGAAATCAATTTAACGTAAGGAGTTTCACCACATCCAGCGCAAGCTCCAGAGAATTCGAACAATGGTTGTGCGAATTGTGAATTCTTAACATTTGCAGCAACATCAACTAAATCTTGTTTAGATGTTACTTTTTCAACGCAGTAGTTCCAGTTAGCAGCTTCTTTTTCAGCTGATTCTGAATTGTCGTCGTAAGGAACCATTGTAAGGGCTTTACCTGTTTTTGGATTTCCAGGACAAACATCAGCACAGTTTCCACAAGCAAGACAATCTTTAACTCCAACTTGCATTGTGAAGAACATTCCCTTCATTGCTGCAGGAGCTTTCATTTCGATTGTTTGACCATTGAAACCAGCTTTTTCTGCTTCTGTCATTACGAATGGACGGATACAAGCGTGAGGACAAACATACGCACATTTGTTACATTGGATACAGTTATCTGCATTCCATACAGGAACGAATGCACCTACACCACGTTTTTCAAATTTAGCTGTACCTGCTGCCCAAGTACCATCTTCAATGCCCTTGAATGCAGATACTGGAAGTAAATCACCATCTTGTGCGTTGATTGGACGTACAACGTTATTGATGAATGCATCGCCATCGGTGTATGATTTTGGTTGTTCAGCAAGATTAGCCCATGCTTTGTCAACAACCAATTCTTTGTACTCACCACCACGGTCAATAGCAGCATAGTTCATATTTACAACATCTTCACCTTTCTTTCCGTATGATTTCAAAGCGAAATGTTTCATTTCTTCTACAGCTTTGTCAACTGGAATAACGCCTGTAATACGGAAGAATGCAGATTGAAGAATTGTATTTGTTCTGTTTCCTAAACCAATTTCTTGTGCAATTTTAGTCGCATTGATGTAGTAAACTTTAATGTCGTTCTTTGCAAAGTAAGCTTTTACCTTTGCAGGGATGTTGTTTGCCAATTCTTCACCGTCCCAAATTGTGTTCAACAAGAACAATCCGCCTTTTTGCAAACCACGAGTAACATCATACATATTTAAGTATGCTTGTTGGTGGCAAGCTACAAAGTTAGGAGTTGTTACCAAGTATGTCGAACGAATTGGATCATCGCCAAAACGAAGGTGTGAACAAGTGAAACCACCTGATTTCTTCGAATCATAAGAGAAATAAGCCTGACAATATTTGTTTGTTGTTTCACCAATAATCTTTACAGAGTTCTTGTTTGCACCAACAGTACCATCAGCACCAAGACCATAGAATTTAGCTTGGAACATTCCAGCTGGAGCAACAGATACTTCTTCACCAACAGGAAGAGAAGTGAATGTTACATCATCTACAATACCAAGAGTGAAGTGATTCTTTGGTTGAGGAAGATTCAAGTTGTCGTAAACAGCAATGATTTTTGCTGGAGTTGCATCGTTAGAACCAATACCGAAACGACCACCAACAACAGTAATCTTAGATAATAGACCAAGCTCAGAAAGAGCATCAACAACATCCAAATAAAGTGGTTCGCTGTTTGCTCCAGGTTCTTTTGTACGGTCAAGTACGCAAATACGTTTTGTAGAAGCAGGAATAGCTTCTTTTAAGTATTTGAGTGAGAATGGACGATACAAGTGAACTGAAATCAAACCAACTTTTTCACCTTTCGCAACTTTGTAGTCAATAACTTCCTTGATACATTCTGTTACTGAACCCATAGCGATGATGATGTTCTCAGCATCTTTTGCTCCATAGTAGTCAAATGGACGATATTTACGACCAGTAATAGCACTGATTTTGTCCATATAGTCAGAAACAATGTCTGCAACTTCATTGTAGAATGGGTTACAAGCTTCACGGTGAGTGAAGAATACATCTGGGTTTTCTGCCATACCACGCATTACTGGGTGTTCTGGAGAAAGTGCACGTTGACGGAATGCTTTTAAAGCTTCTTGGTCAACAAGTGGAACCAAGTCTTCTTGGTTTACAACTTCTACTTTTTGGTATTCGTGAGATGTACGGAATCCATCGAAGAAATTCAAGAATGGAACACGGCTCTTAATTGTTGCCAAATGTGCAACACCAGCCAAATCCATAACTTCTTGTACGGAACCTTCTGCCAACATAGCAAAACCAGTTTGACGGCAAGCAAGAACGTCTTGATGGTCACCAAAAATACAGAGAGCATCAGTTGCAAGCGAACGTGCTGATACGTGGAATACACATGGGAGTAATTCACCTGCAATTTTGTACATATTAGGAATCATCAACAACAAACCTTGAGATGCTGTAAATGTTGTTGTTAAAGCACCAGCTTGTAGTGATCCATGTACTGTACCTGCAGCACCACCTTCAGACTGCATTTCTTGAACTAGAACAGTTTCACCAAACATGTTCTTACGACCTTGTGCTGCCCATTCGTCAACATTTTCGGCCATAGGAGATGATGGAGTGATAGGGTAAATAGCAGCTATTTCTGTGAACATATACGCGATATGCGCAGCAGCTGTGTTACCATCACACGTTAAGAATTATATATCTGCCATCATTTTATTAATTATTATTGTTTAAAATTTAATCGGTCGCAAAGTTAGCAAAAAAATAGATTTGTTGTCTCTGTTATTGTGCATTTTTCATCTTGATAGTATTGATTTTGTAATTTTTTTACATCAAATTTTGTTGGTTTCACATATTTGTTATCTTTGACCAGATAATTGTAGAAAAAATGTCTTTTTATTCCGCGGTCGTTAGACCGATTTTATTCGTATTTAATCCAGAAACGATACATAACTTTACAATAAGTTGGTTATCTTTTTTTAGTAAAATTCCTTTCTTTTTGCCAATTCTTCGTCGTATTTATAAGATTGATGATAATCCTAAATTGCAACGTGAGGTCTTTGGCTTGAAATTTCCTCATCCAGTTGGCTTAGCTGCTGGTTTGGATAAAAATGCCCGAGCTTATGCGGCATTCGGTGATATGGGATTCGCTTTCGTCGAAGTTGGAACGGTTACTCCTCGTCCTCAGCCTGGAAATCCTAAACCTCGTTTGTTTCGTTTGAAAAAAGATAGAAGTATAATCAATAGGATGGGATTTAATAATAATGGTGTAGATGCAATGGTGAAAAATTTGAAAAATCGCCATACGAAAGTTATTATAGGAGGAAATATTGGTAAAAATGAGGTAACACCAATAGAAGATGCTGTTCGCGATTATATGGTCGGTTTCAATACTTTATATGAATATGTTGATTATTTTGTTGTAAATGTAAGTTGTCCTAATCAAGTGAATTTACGCGCTTTACAGGATAGAGAACCATTGACAAATCTTTTGAAAACATTGTGCGAGGCTAATGCAGAAAAGGTTGTTCAAAAACCTATTTTGTTGAAAATTGCTCCAGATTTAACTCATGACCAATTGGATGACATTATTGAAATTGTACAAGAAACTGGGTTGGCTGGAATAGTTGCTACGAATACTACTACTACGCGAGATAATTTATCGTATTCGTACGAGTATATTCAGTCAATTGGTAATGGAGGATTGAGTGGTGCTCCCATTGCAAAAAAATCAACGGAGGTGATTCGCTATATTCATGAAAAATCACATGGCGAAATTCCAATTATAGGTGTTGGTGGAATTATGTCGGCAGAAGATGCATACGAAAAGTTAGAGGCTGGTGCAAGTTTGGTTCAATTGTATTCAGGCTTTATTTACGAAGGTCCATCGTTGATAAAGAAGATTTGTGAACTAATCACTAATCGCTAATAAAAAATATTCCACCACCGTCGTACATTTTGCCTTCGTGTAGTTCGTAAATGGAGAGGTGGTTATTTTCTATAAATGATTTGATTTCGTTTCCTTGCTTATGTTGTGAAAGACTTCCATTTATGTAAATGGTATTCTTGTATTTTCCTAAACAACCACCAATAAAACCATAGTTGTAAGGAGGAAGTTGAATATCTTCTGGAGAAACAAATAAAACAGAACAATTGTGTGCCAATAATTGCTTTTGTGTGTGTATATCTGATGTTATGAATGTGTTGTCGTTAATGGGAAAAGTTGTACAACGGGTGAACGCTTGATTTGTATGTATGAATATCTTATTTGTTTGACTCTCAATGATTTTTTTGTCTGAGAAGTCTTTTTTGTGAATAAAATATTGTTTTGTCGCAATACAATTGTATTTTGTTATTTCAGTTTTATTATCGCTAATAGATGTATCGCCAATATGGTATTTAATTTTATTTGTTTTTTGCAGTATTTCGTTTGGTATATTGGGGGCAAAGATAAGATTGGTGCTGTCTTGAAATATAAAAATATCAGGATGTCCAGATATTGATTCTATTGTGATTCCTTGAGTTTGAAATGGAATTACTTCAAAATTTTTTGATAGATTTTGTAATGCTTGTTTGGGACTACGAGCATCAATAATGACAATAGGTAAATTCATAGTCCTGTAGTGTATTTTCTATAGAAAATTGTACGTTTTTGTAGAATTTTCGTAGTTCTTGTTTGTTTTTAGAGTTGTAACCAATGGCATTGTTTATTTCTGTTGCACTAACGTAAATTACAATGTTTTTGTTGGTTTGACCCTCTTTTTTCAATCTTATTAATTTCTCGAACCAGATTTCGGAAAATAAAAGTTCTTTGAATGATTGGTGATACGGACCCGCAAGCAAATATTTTTTCGATGTAAAATCATTGTTGGGATGGAGTCCAACTTTGAGAACAGTTACATTATTTTGTATAAATAATTGATAGATATTTTTACTCCAATGAACTGCCTCAGTTAGTGATAAAGGTTTATATTTACCTTGTGTGTATAATTTTGCTAATGGTGTATCCGCAATTACTAAAGTAGGGTATATGCGTGTCGTTTTTGCTCCAAATTGAATTATATCTTTCGCTGTTTGTATTGCTGTTTCGTAATTATCGCCAGGAAGACCTATCATCATTTGTAAGCCAAGGTTAAACCCATAGTCTATTATCAATTTTGATGCTTTTTCAATTTCATTTCGGTTATGACCTCTTCCTGATAATTTTAATATTTCATCATTTGTTGATTGTGCACCAAGTTCTATGTCTGCGACGTGGAACTTTTTTAATGTTGAAAGTGTATCTTCGTTGATATAGTCGGGACGAGTAGAAATTCTAATACTTGTTACTTGTTGTTTTTCTATAAATGGTTGTACAACAGAAAGATATTGAATTTGTAATTCTATAGGTAAACACGTGAAACTACCTCCAAAAAATGCCACTTGGATAGTGTAATCGTTGGGAATAGTAACTAAATTTCTTTCTATTATGTTTTGTGTGTCAAGTGGGGTTGGAATTTTTTCTTGAGAACTTATGTGGTTTTGATTACAAAAAATGCATTGGTGTGGACACGCAAGGTTTGGAAGAAATATTGGAATATTTACGTGTTTTTTTTTCATAGAAGACTATTCGTTTTCGTCTTTTAGATAAACATTGAAATCAAATCCCATTACAAGTACGTCATCAACTTGTTCGTATTTTCCTTGCCACTGTTGAAATTGTTTTTTTAGTTCGTTACCTTGTTTCATCAGTGGTAAGTGTTGAACCGACAAAATAATGTGTTTGAAATGTTTGAATTTCATTTTTTTCCCTTTTTCTCCACCAAATTGATCGGCAAAACCATCACTAAAGAGATAGAATCTATCATTTTTTTGCACACGAATGATAGCTTCTGTAAATTTTATATCTTGCTCATTGCATAATCCTACAGGATTTTTGTCTCCGCGATAGGTTAAAAGTTGATTGTTTCTTACTATAAGCATTCGAGTTAAAGCACCAGAAAATTCCAAAACGCCAGTGTCGGTATGGAATACGCATATAGAAATATCCATACCATCTTTTACAGCTGTTTCGTCGTCAATTTCATTTTTTGTAAAAAGTTCTATGATTGATTTATTGAGATAATCAAGTATTTCAGAGGCTTTGTGTATATTTTTTGTTTTTGTAATGTTACGAAGTAAATTATTTCCAACAATAGACATAAAAGCACCTGGAACGCCATGACCAGTACAATCAGCACACACAATAAAGATTTTTGTGTCAATTTTTCGTATCCAATAAAAGTCGCCACTTACAATGTCTTTTGGCATGTAAAGCATAAAATATGATGGAACTAATTGTCGAAATTTTGCTCTTGCTGGTAAAATTGCCGATTGAATGCGTTTAGCATAGTTAATACTATCAAGAATGTTTTTATTCTTACTTTCAAGTTCTATTTGTTGCTTTTCAAGTTTGTCAGCCCACACTTGTCGCTCTAACAAACGTCGGTTTTCTCGTTTTAATTTTTGTATAATTTTTCGGATTGTTATGTAAATAATACCAATCAGCAATAAAATGCCGAAAAAGTAGGCGTATGTTGTTTTCCAAATCGGTGGTTTTATAGTTATATGAATTGTCTTTTCTTTAGACCAAATTCCGTCAACATTCGATGCCATGACTTTCAAATCGTATGCCCCAATTGGTAATTTTATGAAGTTGATGTAATTTTGATTTTCAAGGTTTATCCATTTGTCGCTTTGACCAGATAACATATATCTATATTGATTCATATATGGCTGGGTAAATTCTAAAGCTGCGAAGGATATTTTTATATCTGAAATTTTCCAAGGTAATGTAATTGTTTGATTATCTTTTATTTGAATATTATTCCGTTTGTCGTTAAGAATATAATCCAATCCTAAAAATTCTAAATTTGGTTCCTTTGAGTTGATATGAATAGAATCGGGGTGAAATAGGTTTATTCCTTGTACTCCACCAAAAAACATGTAGCCATTGTTGGTACGAAATGCAGAATGTTGCGAAAATTCGTAATCCTGAATTCCATCGTGGATAGAATATGTTTTGCAAATATTTGAATCTGGTATAAAAGAAGCTAAACCGTTGTTTGTTCCCATCCAAATTTCATTATTGTTTGTTAAAATTGAGTAGATCTCATTTGAAACAAGTCCGTCATTGGTAGAATAGTATTGATAAATTTGATAATTATTTGCAGAACATTCAATTAAACCAAAATTTGTTCCAAGCCAAATGTCGCCATTTTCATCTTCCGTAATATCGTATATGTATTGGTGAAAACCAGAGGTTAGTTGTTTGCTAAAATCTATGGTTGTGAAAGAGTCTGTTTTATAATCATAGTAGCAAAGACCATTTTCACAGCAAATGAAAATTTTATTTTTGTAATTTTCGTAAAAACAATTTATCAAATTGGAGGGTAATATTTCTGAATCAATTCTTTTGGATATTTGCTTTTCGTTGTCGTAGAAAATGATGCCATAATTAGTCCCAATCCAAATGTTTTTGTGCGAATCGCAAAGAACACTTTTTACTAATTTTTTTGTTATGCAAAAAGAATGCAGTTCTGGAATTTTTGAATCAATAGAGGCAAAAGTGTTGTTTTTTGTGTTGTATATCAATAAAATACCATCGCCACCAATTAAAATCTCGTTTTCTGAATATGGTGATATAGAAGTTATGTAATTTGTTGGAAAATTACCTTTGCTTTGAGAATAGGTCTTTTTGGTATTTTTTACCAAATCATAAATTTGCAGTCCTCCGAATTTTGTCCCAAAAAAAACTAAATCGTTTTCAATACGAATTGCGGTAGTGTAATTGTATTTAACCCCGAATTCTTCAAAATCTTTTCCGATTAGTTGAAAGCGTTTTTGTTTTATGTCAACTTTGTTTAAACCGTTTTGTGTTCCAATCCACAAAATTTTTTCTGCACTTTTTATAATGCAGTTGGTTTGGTTAGTGGAAATATCTTGTCGTTGTTTCGTATGACCAAAATGAGTGAACGAATATGTTTTTGTATCAAACAAATAAAGTCCGTTGCTTTCAGTTGTAAACCACAATTCGTTTGGTGAAATTCCTTCGCAAATGCTGTTTACAATAGAATTTGAGTTAGAAGTATAATAGTAAGATTGAAATTTACGAGAATGTTTGTCAAATCGGTTTAAGCCATTTTGCGTTCCAATCCATAGTGTGTGTTGCGAGTCTTCGTAAATAGAAAGTATTTTGTTGTTACTTATGGAGTTAGGATTACGTTCATCAACTCTAAAGAAGATGAAGTCATCATTCATTGGTTCAAAGTATCCCAAACCATAGTTTGTTCCTATCCACAAAATTCCGTCAGAATCTTGGTATATGGGGTATGGGCAACGATCAAATTCTTCACTGAAGATATCTGTTTGTAACTTATACGATGTGATTTTTCCATTTTTAAGGTTGAAGCGGCTGATGTTATGTCGCGTTTTTATCCATAAATTACCTTCGCTATCACTAAATACATTGCTAATTAAGTTTTTTTCTAATATGTTATCATTGGTTGTGTCAACAAAAAATCGTTTACATTTGTTTGTTTCTCGTATGATTTGTGATAATCCATATTCCGTTGCAACCCAAATGTTTTGGTCTCTATCTTCACAAATATTGTAAATTCTATTGGATGATATTGTTTCAGTATCAAGAGGGTTGCTTTTAAATACGTAGAAAGACTTTCCATCAAAACGATTTAATCCAGAACTTGTACCAATCCATAAAAATCCTTTTGAATCTTGGAATACACAGGTTACATTGTTGTGTGAAAGACCTTGAATGTTGGATATATTTTCTACGTTTAAATTTTTGAATTCTTGCGCGAAAGAAGAAAAAAATACTCCTAAAAATAACAAAAATATGAGTAGAGATTTTTTCATTTTAGAAGTATATTATAGATAATTTTCTATTGCAAAAATACAAAAATATGCCAAGAATGATAATAACAAGTAAGAGCATTTTTGATTTGCCATAGATTTTGGGAAGACTATAATAGATAGTCTATTTAATTTGTGTCGGTAATACTATTTTATGCTTTTTGAAATACAAAAATGACATGAAATGTCAATGATATGTATTTATGGCATTAGGCATCTTTGAAGAATTTGTGTTGGAAAATTAACAGATATAAAACACCGATTGTTATTGCAGAGTCGGCGATATTAAAAATTGGTTTAAAGAATGTGAATGGTTCTCCACTCCAAATTGGAAACCATTCTGGAAAAGTCCCTCTAAGAACTGGACAATAAATCATATCAACTACGCGACCTTGTAGAAATGGTGCGTAACCGCCAGTTTCTGAAAATGCTTCGGCAACAGTTCCATACGTACTTTCGTTAAAAATTAGACCGTAAAAAGCACTATCAATGATGTTTCCCGCTGCCCCCGCAAGAATAGCACTGAGTCCTAAAATAACGTCAAGTGGAGCATCACGTTTTATGAGTTTGTGTATGTAAATACCAATTAAAATAGATGCAATAAGCCGAAATAATGTTAGTGCAATTTTCCCAATTGCACCGCCAAAACTCATTCCAAATGCAAATCCTGGGTTTTCTACAAAATAGATGAAAATCCTATCACTAATGATAGGAATCATTTCATCTAAATGCATATTCGTTTTTACTAAAATTTTAGTTATTTGGTCAACAACTAAAACAAGTAGAACCATTAGAATTGCCCAGTATTTTTTTTTCATATTCTATTTCTCAGTAGGGAAGAATGGCTTTTTTATTTTTTCTGTTTTTTTTGCATCAATACTTAATGTCGCGTGAGGAACGGCACGAAGACGATCTTTTGGTATCAATTTCCCTGTTTCACGACAGATTCCGTATGTTTTGTTTTCAATACGGATAAGTGCATCTTTCAGGTGTTTGATGAACTTTTCCTGACGTTCTGCCAACTTACCTGTTTCTTCTTTGGATAGGTTAGAAGCACCTTCTTCAAACATCTTGAATGTTGGTGATGTGTCTTGAATGTCGTTTCCGTCCAAGTATTGAATTGATTGTTTCAATTGTTCATAATCTTTCATCGCTTTGTCAAGTTTCTCTAAGATTATTTGCTTGAATTCTTCCAATTCTGCATCAGAATATCTTGGTCTATCAAGATTTTCTACTTCTTTTGTAACTTTCTTTGATTCTGCCATAATAGTAGGAATTAAAGGTTAAATTTTCTGAACTGCCATATACGTTTGTACTTCCGCATCAATTTCAACAAGTTTCTTGTTGTCATTGTCAATTGTGTCAACTAATTGTATGTCAGCACACAATGTCTCTGATGCAATGTAGGCTTTGTGAATTTCTATAGCTTTATTGATTGCATCGTGTTTCTGTATTTCCAACTTGATTTTGTCGGTAACGTCGAAACCGCTGTCTTTACGTAGATTTTGGATTCTGTTAACGAATTCACGTGCAATACCTTCGTTAATCAAATCTTCTGTCAACGTTGTATCCAAAGCAACGGTGATGTTTCCTTCGTTTGCAACTTGCCAACCTGGAATATCCTTGGAAATAATTGTTACATCGTCAAGTGTCAAATCAATTTGTTGTCCGCTTACAACTATAGATTTTGCTCCAGTTTTTTCAAATTCACAGATTTCTTCGTTGCTGAATGCCGTGATTGATGCTGCAACTTCTTTCATTATCTTTCCGCATTTTGGACCTAAAGCCTTGAAATTTGGTTTGATAATTTTTACCAAAACTTGAGATGCATCTTTCAGTAAATCAATTTCTTTTACGTTAACTTCCGTTTTAATAATATTCTCAACGGCTTTCAAATTTTGTTCAAATTCGTCGTTAACGATTGGAATAATGATTTTTTGAAGTGGTTGACGAACTTTTATAGCAACTTTTCTACGTAATGCCAAAATCATTGACGATACGGTTTGTGCCATTTCCATTCTTGTTTCCAACTTCTTGTCGATTACCGATTCGTCAGCTTTAGGGAATGTTGCCAAGTGAACAGAATCAACGTCGAAGCGGTTTGTTACTTTGTTCAAGTCGCAGAATAATTGATCAGCAAAGAACGGCGCGATAGGAGCCATAAGTAACGAAACTGTTTCCAAACAAGTGTATAATGTTTGATAAGCCGAAACTTTGTCGGTGTTCAAATCGCCTTTCCAGAAACGTTTACGAGACAAACGAACGTACCAGTTACTCAAATTATCGTTGACGAAATCTTGAATCATACGACCAGCTTTTGTTGGTTCAAACGATTCGTAAGCGTCAGTTACATTCTTAATCAATGTATTAAGCAACGAAATAATCCAACGGTCAATTTCAGGACGTTGTTCGTTTGGAACTGGTGCTTGTTGCATTGCAAAATTGTCAAGGTTTGCATACAAAGCAAAGAATGAATATGTATTGTAAAGTGTTCCAAAGAATTTACGTTTAACTTCTTCTACGCCTTCGCTATCGTATTTCAAGTTGTCCCAAGGTGCTGAATTCGTAATCATATACCAACGAACAGGGTCAGTTCCTTTTTCTTCGATTTCCTTGAATGGATCAACGGCGTTGCCAAGACGTTTTGACATTTTGTTGCCGTTTTTATCCAAAACAAGACCATTTGAAACAACATTCTTGAATGCTACGCTGTCGAACAACATTGTTGCTATTGCGTGAAGAGTGAAGAACCAACCACGAGTTTGGTCAACGCCCTCGGCAATGAAGTCGGCTGGGAATACCGTGTTGAATTTGTCTTTGTTCTCAAATGGATAGTGGATTTGAGCGTAAGGCATTGAACCAGAATCAAACCAAACGTCGATGATGTCGGTTTCGCGATACATTTTTTGTCCTTTTGCTGACACCAACACAATGTTGTCAACGTATGGACGATGAATATCGAATTTTGCGTAGTTTTCTTTAGAAAAATCGCCAACGACGAAGTCTTTCAAAGGATTTTCTTTCATAAATCCAGCTTTGATTGAAAGTTCTATTTCGTTTTTCAATTCTTCCAGAGAACCGATACATTTTTCTTCGGTTTTGTCTTCCGTCATCCAAATTGGGAGTGGAGTTCCCCAGAAACGAGAACGAGATAAGTTCCAATCGTTCAAGTTTTCCAACCATTTACCGAAACGACCTGAACCTGTTGATTCTGGTTTCCAGTTGATAGTTTTATTCAATTCTATCATACGTTCTTTACATTCTGGACTCTTAATGAACCAGCTATCAAGAGGATAATATAGAATTGGTTTGTCAGTTCTCCAGCAATGAGGATAATTGTGAACGTGTTTTTCGATTTTGAATGCTTTATTTTCAGCTTTCAAAGCCATACAAATGCTGATGTCGAGTGTTTCGTCCTTGTCTGTTAATGTTGCATCGTAGGCATTTTTTACATAACGACCGGCAACAGAATTGTATGCTTCAACATTTACGTTTGATTTAACAAAATCAGCATCCATTTCCTCTACAGGAATCATACGTCCTTGTTTGTCAACAAGAGGAGATTGTTTGCCGTTTTTGTCAATTACAAGCATTCCCGCAATTCCAGCTTTTTTAGCCACAAAAGCATCGTCAGCACCGAATGTAGGAGCAATGTGGACAATACCTGTACCGTCTTCTGTCGTTACATAATCGCCAGCAATTACTTCAAAAGCTTTTCCGTCAACTTTAACCCATGGCTGCAACTGTTCGTATTGTACGCCAATAAGTTCACTTGCAGGCATTTCTGCTAAAATCGTATAAGGAACAATTTTATCACCAGCTTTGTATGCAGAAAAATCAGCATTTTCGCCTTCTTTATGGAAATATGCAGAAACGCGGTCTTTCGCCATGATAGCTGTCATTGGCGTTCCTGTATAAGGATTGAATGTCTTGATTTTTACATATTGGATTTTTGGACCAACACAAAGTGCTGTGTTGCTACTCAATGTCCATGGGGTAGTTGTCCATGCCAAAATGTACAAGTCTGTTTCAACGCCAGCGAACAACGATTCGCTTTTGGCATTGCGGACAACTTTAAATTGAGCTGTACACGTTGTGTCTTTTACATCGCGGTAGCAACCTGGTTGGTTCAATTCGTGAGAACTCAAGCCAGTTCCAGCTGCTGGCGAATAAGGTTGAATTGTGTAACCTTTATATAAAAGACCTTTTTTGTATAATTCTTTCAACAAATACCAAAGCGTTTCAATGTATTTGTTGTCGTAGGTAATGTAAGGGTCTTTCATATCAACCCAGTAGCCAATGCGTTGAGTAAGGTTTTCCCATTGGTTTGTATATTTCATCACATTGCTACGGCAAGCGTTGTTGTAATCTTCAACGCTGATTTTTGTACCGATATCTTCTTTTGTGATGCCTAATTCTTTTTCAACGCCAAGTTCCACAGGCAATCCGTGAGTGTCCCAACCAGCCTTACGGTGAACTTGGAAACCTTGCATTGTCTTATAACGGCAAACAGAATCTTTAATGGTACGCGCCATTACGTGGTGAATACCAGGAAGACCGTTGGCAGAAGGAGGACCTTCGAAAAATACAAATGATTTGTGTCCTTCGCGAGTTGATACACTTTTATTAAATGTATCATTTTCAATCCATTTTTTGAGAACATCCTTGTTGACTTGTGATAGGTCTAAACCAGAATATTCTTTAAATTTTTCACTCATTACTAAAAAATGTTTTTTATCGAATGCAAATATACTTTTATTTTAAGTGGTTAGCACATTGATTTTTCCTAAACTTATTAAGAAAATCAAATAAAATTGTTCATAAGTTTTTGTAAAAAAAAGAGACGATCTAAAACCGTCTCTTTGGGGATTAAAACAAATGAATCCTATTTGTTTATCTTGTTTGTTCTCTTGTTAACGCATCAATAAGAGAATTGAGAGTTGACGTAGAATTATAGCAACGAGAATATTGTGATTCTGTTACTCCATCTAACAAGTTTTTCAATTGTTGAACTTTCGCTTTTGAACTTGTTGATGTTATTTGATTTTTATTTAGTTTATATAATGCGGAACGAGTAGAAATATCCATAAATATCTCATCTTCAGAATTATAAATCTTTGATTTATCAATATTTGCATCATCGCCATACATCATATCTGAATACGAACGATTGTCTGCTGCAGAAGTTTTTTCTTTTTTCTTATTTGTTTTTTCAACAGATGCTTTTGTAGCAGATGTTTTGGCTACCGTCGTTTTTGTAGGTGGAGTTGAAACTTCAGTTGTTGTTTTTGCAACAGGTTTGGTTGTTGATTCTTTAGGTTTTGACTCAGTTTCTTTTGGTTTTTCCTCAACTTTAGATTCTTCCATCACAATTTCAAAATCGCTTTTCTCTTCTTCTACAACAGGTTGTGGTTGATGTATGTCAACATATTCTTCCCATAGATTTTTTATTTGACTAAATGGCATTTGTGCAATTGATTTTTGATTTGTTGCATAGAATCCGTTGAATAATTTTTCATCTCGAATAAAATCCTTGAGAAGAGCGTATTTATCACTAAATAAACAATTTTCAATATTTCCTTCATTGTATAGAGCAACAAGTCCCCAAAAATCACCTTTGTTTAGTCGTCCACGAAGTTTTCTGTCATTGGCGAGTTGATCGTAGCGATTTTTGAAGTTTTTATATTTCCCATCTAAATACTCCTCACTTTGTACAAAGTCTAAACTAATAAGTTGTTGCAAATGACCAGTTAAAATGTGATAATTCCATTCGTCTTCTTGCAAATATGCGGAAACACTTTGCATAAAAGAACCAACGACACACAAATTATTGATTTTGGTGTATTGTGTTGCAAATGTGCTATCAAACATAAATTTACCACTCTTTATAAGAGGAAGAGAATCTATATATTTTTTTGTGTGTTGTATGTCGGAAAAATCAACAAGAGAGGTGTTTAATTTTTCGTTAACTAATTCAAAAATTTGACAAATTGAATCTTGCTCTTTTAAATCAGCAACAATTGATTGAACTGAATCTGACTTATGAAACCCATCAAGACAAAAAATACAATGCGGAGCATCTAAATCCCCTACGTATTTCTTTGCAGAATCAACATTGAAAATGTTGGTAGAAAGATAGTTCTTTGCTGCATTATAATTTTCTTTCGCAGAAGTATTGTGAAGGAAACCAATTAGTAGAAAAATCCCTACAATGAGGATAACTCCACCTAAAATTATTCCTATTTTCTTCATTGTACTCATAGTACTACGTTCTTATAATGTATTGATTAATAATTGTAATTCGTTGAGTATGAGTTGCTTTCGTTTTTAAGGTTCATGCTTTTATCTCCAATATTCATATTAAATGACGTGCCATTATTTGAATTACAACATTTTGATTCTGCATTGTCTTTAGATTCTGATTTTGCAATTTCAATATCCCAACCTCTGTCAATATAATATTTGAAGGTGAAGTGTTTTTCTTCTCTTAGACCTTTTACATATTTGTTAAGAATACGTCCGAATGCTGTTACTTCAGTGTTTTCAATGATTACGTCTGCTTGAGCGTTACCTTGTGCTAACATCAGTTCATCACAAATAACATTTCTTACAACAGCAACAGTTTTTTTCATAGCGATTACAGTAACTTCTTTTGTTTGAACTTTTGCTAATGCCAAGTCGTATAGTGTTGGAGTTGGTTTTTCGCAATTTGCAATAGATGGAGTTTCAATTGGTTTAATTTCCTCTGGATCACCTTCTTCTGCATATAATGGGTTGCGAACAGGAATAATTTCTTTACCAACGGAATCCATTGGGTATTTTTCTGAAGCGAAACGATTGAGCATATCAACATCTTTTGATAATGAGTCAACATATCCTTTTTCTACGACACATTTTTGACCTTCTGCGGTTAATGCAACATTGACGAATACGTGGGTGGTTTTGAGTAGTGTTCCATCATATTCGTTGATTTGTTCTGCATTATAGGTAATCACGCCATTGGCTGCTAATTTTCTAAGATTTTCTCTTTGTATTTGACAATTCAATTCATAGTAACCAACTGTCAGTGTCGTATTATAATAACCATCTTGAAATTCTGCTAATCTTTCTACCGCAGTTTTAATGTTAGAAGTTGAAATTTGTTTGTCATTTTGTTTATTATCACCACAACTTGTTATGATAAGTGCAGACAAGCACACACTAAGGAAAATAATACTTCTTTTCATAATTTAGATTTTTACATTTCTCAAAACATTACAAAATTACATTTTTGGATTTAATTATCAAAATGAAAAACTTCATTGTTCGTTTTTTGTTGAGAACTTTCATAATAAAACTCGGTTATAGAATCGTTATAATCCAGAAAATGTACGACATTTGCAGTGCTTACAAGTATATGAATTTCAAATACATACTCACACTTTGTTCTGTTTTGCTGATTGGATATTTGGGCTTTACTATTCAATCTCAGAAGAATGCGTATATGCTTGATTATGAACAATATGAAAGAATGCTTGATACTGTTATTCTCGAGAAAGATTCTGCAATTGATATTTCAAAATTTCTACAAACATATTCCGATTATTTTCAAATGCAATTTGATTCGCTTCATTCCGTTGGTGGTGCGATGACAATTGTTTATAATGGTCAGGTGGTTTTTGCAAAACCATACGGCGTGAAAAAACGCGGAACGTGCGATTCTGTAAATTTGCATACACGTTTCCGTCTTGCTTCTGTGTCGAAGGGGTTTGCTGGTGTTTTGGCTGTGAAAATGGCAGAACGAGAAGTCGTTGATTTAGATACACCAATTATCTCGTATTTGCCAAGTTTACATTTGTCAAAACAATATAATCAAGAACACGTAACTTTACGACATGTGTTGAGTCAAACATCTGGATTGTTGGGCTATTCGTTTGACCCGTATGTTGAAAGTGGTTTGTCATACAATCATATATATCAAAAATTGTATGTCGCAAAAATTGATGCAAAACCAGGAGAACGGTATGCTTATCAAAATGTGATTTTTAGCCTATTGGACACGGTATTACAACTACAAACAGGTAGGACGTATGGAGATTTAATGAAAGAAAATATTTTTCTTCCATTAGGAATGAAAGATGCTTCGGTTGGTTTTAGTGATTTTGTTGATTCTAAGAATTTTGCCTATCCACATAAAATGTTGTCTGCGAAAACATTAACATATAAAGTATGTGATTTGAATAGCCGCTATTATTGTACTGCTCCTGCAGCTGGCGTAAATGCAAGTATTTCTGATATGGGGCAGTGGTTAAAGGCTATTTTAGGTTATTCTCCAAGGGTTGTTTCGGATCGTGTGAGAAAGGAAATTGGCACACCATACATTACAGTTCCAACTAAAAATTCTAAATATTGGGGTAGTGGTTTGCAGTCTAAGGATTATGGACTTGGTTGGCGTGTTTTTACCTATAAGGGAGACACGTTGTTGTATCATGGCGGATATGTTCAAGGTTACCGTTCTGAAGTGGTTGTTTGGAAAGATAAACATATTGCAATGGCTATGTTGCTTAATTCTCCAAATGCATTGGCTCAAAAAGCTGTTCCATTTTTTGTAAATAATTTTTCTTTCTTCCTTGACCCAAAACAAGAAATCGGACAGGTTGAAACATCTGATTCTGATACATTATTTGTTGAAGAATAAATAGTTATGATTGGTGACTATAGCGTTCGTTCAAATTTTTTTGAGTTGGATACAATATACACAAGTCGGTAGCACAATCATTTGTAATCAGGTGTCAGTAGCCAGTTTTCAGTTTGATTTCCATAATGGTAAGATAATTACACAAAGAGATTCGTCTGACATCGGATAACTGACAACTAAATTACTGCAAAGATGTATATCATTACCTTTGATTTTAGAATGTGAGTATGTTTGTTAATATAAGAATAAACTAATCTTCTGATTGTTAGTGAGTTTCAGTTTCTTTCTCAATCAAATGTTTACTCTCGTTTACACAAAATAGCGACAAACCAAAATGTAAATTTCCTGTTTCAATTGTTGGTTTGTGTTTCGCAAATTTCACATAATCAGCTTCTTTTAGAATGATTTGTAGATTTTGAATAACCGATAACGGCAATTTACCAGAACTAACAACTTCTTGGATAATTTCATCTGATGTTTTTTCAAATGTCTCAATTCCAAGAACTTCGCCAAAATATGCACGAAGAATGTCGGTCAATTCTGTATAATAAGGTTTGAAATCTTCGTTTTCGCAGAGTTTTTGTGCTTTCAGTTCTTCAAGTTCGCGTAATGCTTTTATGTCGGCTTTTTCTTTCTTGATAGTTTTTTTCGGTAAAATCTCAACTTTTTTGCGTTTCCAGATGTACCAGCCAAGAAATACCAATAATCCAACAACGAGTACGATTGCAACAATTGTTAGTATTTTAGGCAGATAATCTTTAAATGAATATTCGGGAACGCGGATTGGTTTTATAGGTTTTATAACACCTGTTGAATCCAGTGCAACGGTTTGAACTGACAATTGAATTGGTGATGACCAAATAGTGTCATTGCCATATATAAAAGGACCGATTTCAAATGAATATTCACCTGCATCAAAACACGTTACAGGAATTTTTGCTGTACGAAGGTTTTGATTTGGTTCAATTTCTTTGGTTTGATAACTGAAAGTATCAACGACAAATATATTTTGAGACAATGTTTTGCCTAAATCTGGCATTACGAGCGTCTTGTCGGTGTTGTATTCAATTGAAAGAGTAACATTCTGTTGCTCGCCAATACGCATTTGTGTCGTATCCAAAGTAGCTTCAATGCTAATGTTTTGAGCCAATAGAGTAACTCTAAATAACAAAAACGCAACCATCATTCCGAGTGAACGAAGTGATGTGAAAAATCTATTTAATTGATAGTTCTTCATATTAACGTTTCTTAAATAATGTTATAAGTGGTTTTACATAATCTTCGTCACATTTGATGTGAACGTGTTCCACGCCCGATTTTGTGAATGTATCTTCCAAATCAATGATTCGTTCCATATAATTTTCCTCGAATGCGGCGCGAGTTGCTTTGCTGCTGGTGTCAAGCCATTGTTCGCGACCAGTTTCCGCGTCGGCAATGCGTACAAGGCCGATATTTGGCAGTTTTGATTCCAATTGGTCGTACACGCGTATTGCAACTAAATCGTGTTTCTTGTTAGCTATGGAAAGCGCGTCTTTCAAAGGATGTTTGTCGTTAAAGTCGGAGATGAGGAATGCTGTGCAATGGCGTTTAATCATATTAGTGAAATACTCCAATGCCAACGGAATGTCGGTTCCTTTGCTTTCTGGTTCAAATTCAAGTAATTCGCGGATAATACGGAGAATATGTTTGCGTCCTTTTTGTGGCATAATGAATTTTTCAATCTTGTCGGAAAAGAGCAAAACTCCAATTTTATCGTTGTTTTGTATTGCCGAAAACGACAATGTTGCAGCCAGTTCCGTAATCATTTCTCGTTTGATTCTGGTACGTGAACCAATACCTTGCGATGCACTTAAATCAATGAGTAACATTACGGTAAGTTCACGTTCTTCTTCAAAAACTTTAACGTATGGTTTGTTCAATCGGGCAGTTACGTTCCAATCTATATCGCGAATTGCATCGCCGTAATGATAATCGCGAACTTCACTGAAAGCCATACCATGTCCCTTGAACGAACTATGATACTCTCCAGCAAAAATATTGCGGGAGAGACCACGCGTTTTGATCTCAATCTTACGGACTTTTTTTATTAATTCGCTGGCTTCCAAGAGTTAAGAGTTATGAATTAAGAGATAAGAATTAAGAGTGATGACTTACGATTTACGATTTGGGGTTATGGAACATCTACTGCATTGACAATCTTAGTAATAATGTCTTCGGTTGAAACATTTTCGGCTTCGGCTTCGTATGTTAATCCAATTCTGTGACGAAGAACCGAATGGCAAACTGCACGTATGTCTTCTGGAATTACATATCCACGACGTTTGATGAATGCGTATGCTTTCGCAGCTTTTGCCAAGCAAATTCCTGCACGTGGAGAGCAACCAAAGCTGATTAATGGCTTTAAATCTTCCAATTTGTATTGTTCTGGAAAACGAGTCGCAAAAACTATGTCAACAATGTATTTTTCAATTTTCTCGTCCATATATACTTCGGAAACAATTTCGCGTGCTTTGATGATTGCATCTGTCGAAATTACTTGATTTGCGACAGGGAAAATTTTCTGCAAATTTTGACGAATAATTGTTTGTTCTTCCTCTTTTTTAGGATACCCAACCACAATCTTCAACATAAAACGGTCAACTTGAGCTTCAGGAAGAGGATATGTACCTTCTTGTTCAATAGGGTTTTGTGTTGCCATTACAAGGAATGGTTCTTCCAATTTGTATGTATTTGGACCAATTGTTACTTGCCGTTCTTGCATTGCTTCCAAAAGAGCACTTTGCACTTTCGATGGCGCACGGTTGATTTCGTCGGCCAAGATAAAGTTGGCGAAAATAGGACCTTTTTTCACAACAAAATCTTCGTTTTTCTGACTGTAAATCATTGTTCCCAACAAGTCGGCTGGAAGTAAGTCGGGGGTGAACTGGATTCTACTGAAAGAAGCATCAATAGTCTTTGCCAATGTGTTGATTGCAAGAGTTTTTGCTAATCCAGGAACACCTTCAAGAAGTATATTTCCATTTGATAGAAGTCCAATCAGCAAACCTTCAATCAAATCTTTCTGACCAACTATAACTTTCTGCATTTCGTGTGAAATCAAGTCAACGAAAGCACTTTCTTGCTGAATACGGCTGTTGAGTTCCATAATGTCAACATGACCGCCATTTAACGCTGAATTTTCGCTCATAGAGTTGTTTTTTATATCTTTTTTCAAAAATCGACCGAATTTACAAAATCCGATTACTCGTTGTAACAAAAAAATTTAAAATTTATTGTGTTGTTGAAAAATACTTTCGCAACGAATAACAATTATTCAATAATTGT
>JAZRVS010000133.1:0-1575 GCA_045599365.1 Bacteroidales bacterium | reverse complement strand
TGTCAAACCACTGCAATTATTGAAGGCATATTCACCTATGCTTGTCACACTGCCGTCATCAGGTATAACGCTATTTTTGCAACCAACAATTAATGTATTAGTTGCAGTCTCTATAATACAATTCCCTGCGCTGTGATATTTACTGTTTTCACTTGCAACGGTAATGCTTGTCAATCCACTGCAAGAAGAGAAGACACCTTTACCTATGCTTGTCACACTGTCGGGTATGGTTATGCTTGTCAATCTACTGCACCAAGCAAAGGCATCATAACCTATGCTTGTTACACCTTTGCCCATCGTTACGCTTGTCAAACCACTGCATCCCAAGAAGGCATCTGCGCCTATGCTTGTCACACTGTCGGGGATTGTTATGCTTGTCAAACCACTGCATTCATAGAAGGCCAATTCGCCTATGCTTGTCACACTGTTGCCTATCGTCACGCTTGTCAAACCACTACACAATGCGAAGGCACGAAAACCTATGCTTTCAACACCGTTGCCTATCGTTACTTTTGTTAAACCACTGCATTCACTAAAAGCGCCAGAACCTATGCTTGTCACTGGCAAATCATTATAAGTTGTAGGTATTATTAAATTCTTTGTATTTTTATTAGTAATGCCAGTAACCTTATAAGATTTTTCATCTCCATTTAATTCAAATATCAGCGTATCCGCATATTGCCAATCACCGCAGCGTGCACAAATTTCATTGACATAATTATGTCCCAAAGCTGTTATTTCTTCATATGTTGAATAATCGCATCTCGAACATGTATCATATGCATTCCAACCTATTTCCGTGCAAGTTGCATCCTTTGCATCGTGATGTATAATGTCATGTCCTGCAGGAATTTCTTCATACGTCGTATAATCGCAACTTGAACATGTATCATACGCATTCCAACCAACTTCTGTGCAAGTCGCGTCTTGTGCATTCTGATGAATAATATCATGTCCTGCGGGAATTTCTTCATATGTCGTATAATCACATCTTGAACATGTATCATACGCATTCCAACCTATTTCTTTACAAGTTGCATCCTTTGCGTCGTGATGAATAATATCGTGCCCAAGAGTGGATATCGTTTTTCTTTCTCTTCCAAGTTCCTTTTTGCATATCAAACAGTATTTGACCAATTCATAACTACCTTCTTGAATACAAGTTGCATCGTTTACATTTTCTTCAGCAAAAACGACCTTATGACCATCTCTGCACAATTCTTTATCCTCATCTGAAATAATGATGATATTCCAAGTGCAAATTTTATCTTGATATGAAACATTGATGCTATGAGCACCTACTGTTTTCAATATTGCAAGAGATTTCTCGCTGATAAAATCCGATGTGAGCACAAATTGCTTATAAGAACCATCACTAAATGTCGCAACAATCTTATAATCTGACAAATCAAATTCATCAATATTTGCTTGAATAGGACCTTCTACAGAAATAGCAATCAATTTGATTTCTTCTGGATTGTTACCAAGTTGATTGGTTGAATTATTGGCGCATGCGCAAAGCATCAACGAACATGAAGCCAATAATACAAAAACTAAAAACAACAAAATTACATT
>JAZRVS010000132.1:0-24712 GCA_045599365.1 Bacteroidales bacterium | reverse complement strand
TAAAGACTGAGATAATATCCTTGCTGAAGCATCTGAACCCCCTCCGCAACTGACTCTTTTTGACTGAGGGGGGCTTGTCTTTGAACTGGCACACATGGCATTGCTGTGAATCAATGGGTTATAAATTCCTTTTGGGGCATTTTCAGTTTTTATCGGACAGCAATATTTTGCAATAATAAAAAGTGCTGATATACATTAATTTAGTTGCCAATTATCAATTGTTAGCCAAATCTCTTTGTGTAATCACCTTACCATTATGGAAATCAATGTCACAAACTAAAAACTGACTACTGACACCTGGTTACAAATGTTTGTGATGCCGATTTGTATATTGTTCCCTAAAAAACACCAAAAAGAAATACCTCCAAAACTTTTCTCTATGGAAAAAAATCTTAACTTTGCACGAAAATTTTTTGATAGTAAACATAAACTATATTGATATGGGAAACGTAGGACAAGCGTTGTTTTTGATGTGTGTAGGTTTAGCTACCGTATTCGTAGTTTTGATTTTGATTATTGAATTAGGTAAGTTGTTGATTTTCTTTTGTAATAAATTCTTGCCAGAAGAAGAGGTGGAAAAACCAGCAACAAAAGCACCTGCAATCAATGCAAATGTATATTCTGCAATTTGTTCGGCAGTATCAACTGTTACTGGTGGCAAGGGTTCGGTAGTTGATGTAAAGAAATTATAATAGTAAGTTAAATTAAATCATAATTATATATTAGGTATCATGGGGAAACAAATTAAATTCTCATTGGTTTACAGAGATATGTGGCAAAGTTCTGGTAAGTACCAACCACGTGTTGACCAATTAGTTCGTATTGCTCCTGAAATTGTAAACATGGGTTGTTTTGCTCGTGTTGAAACCAATGGTGGAGGTTTTGAACAAGTAAATTTATTGTACGGTGAAAATCCAAATAAGGCTGTTCGTGCGTGGACAAAACCATTCCACGAAGCAGGTATCCAAACACACATGCTTGACCGTGCATTGAATGGTTTGAGAATGAGTCCAGTTCCTGTTGATGTACGTAAGTTATTCTACAAGGTAAAAAAAGCACAAGGTGTTGATATCACTCGTTGTTTCTGTGGGTTGAACGATACTCGTAATATTATTGACTCAATCAAATATGCAAAAGAAGCAGGAATGATTGCTCAAGCAACTATGTGTTTGACAGTTTCTAAAGTTCATACAGTTGAATATTACTGCAACTTGGCTGACGAATTAATCGCTGGTGGTGCAGACGAAATTTGTATGAAAGATATGGCTGGTATTGGTCGCCCAGTTTCTTTGGGAAAAATTGTTGGTTATATCAAGTCTAAATATCCTAACATTATTGTTCAATATCATGGTCAAACAGGTCCTGGTTTTACTCCAGCTTCTATTTTGGAAGTTTGTAAAGCTGGTTGCGATATTATCGATGTTGGTATGGAACCACTTTCTTGGGGTACAGGCCACGCCGATGTTATCATGGTTCGCGAAATGTTGAAAGACGCTGGTTTCGATGTTCCAGAAATTAATATGAACGCATATATGCGTGCTCGTACATTGACACAAGAATTTATGGATGATTTCTTGGGTTACTACATCCCAGAATCTAACCGTCGTTTAACTTCGTTGTTGATTGCTCCTGGACTTCCAGGCGGTATGATGGGAAGTTTGATGAACGATTTGACTACAAACTTGGAAAGCATCAACAAATCTTTGGCAAAACAAGGAAAACCAGCTATCACAACTGATGATTTGATGGTTATGATGTTCGATGAAGTTTCGTATGTATGGCCACGTGTAGGTTTCCCTCCACTTGTAACTCCATTCTCTCAATATGTTAAGAACTTGGCTTTGTTCAACATTATGCAAACTGTAAAAGGTAAAGAACGTTGGACAATGATTGCAGACAACATCTGGGATATGATTCTTGGTAAATCAGGAAAATTGCCAGGTGAAGTTGCTCCAGAATTGAAGGAATTGGCTGCACAACAAGGTCGTGAATTTTTCACGGGTAATCCTCAAGATTTGTATCCAGACAAATTGGATGAATTCCGTAAGGAAATGGACGAAAATGGTTGGGAATATGGTCAAGATGACGAGGAATTGTTTGAATTGGCTATGCACCCAGAACAATATCGTGCGTACAAGTCTGGTAAGGCTAAAGCTGATTTTGAAGCAGAATTAGCTAAGAAGAAAGCCGAAAAAGCTCAAGGTGGTGCTGGTTCTTTGAAACCACAAACATTGACAGTTGATGTAAATGGTGAAAAATATGCTGTAACTGTTAGCTACGACGCTCCAAAGGCAGATGCTCCAAAAGCAAATGCTGCTCCTGCTGCTGCAGCTGCTCCAGGCGAAGGAAAAGAATTGCTTTCTCCACTTGAAGGTAAATTCTATCTTGTAAAAGGTTCTGGCGATACTCCAGTTAAAGTTGGTGATACAGTAAAACAAGGTCAAACAGTTTGCTACGTTGAAGCTATGAAGACATTCAATGCTGTTGCTGCTGAATGTGATGGTGTTGTTACTGAAATCTGCTTTACTAGCGGTTCTGCTGTATCAGAAGACGATGTTTTGATGAAAATTAAATAATTGACAAAATGCAAGAAACGTTACAGAAAATATTCGACATGACTGCTCTTGGTGCGATTATCGACCAACCGCAGTTCTTGATCATGTATGCATTGGCATTCTTGCTTTTGTATCTTGGTATCAAGAAAGAATTTGAACCTCTTTTGTTGGTTCCAATTGCATTCGGCGTTCTTATCGCTAACTTCCCAGGTGGTGGTATGGGAGTTATTGGTGCTGATGGAGATGGGTTGGTTCATTTTATTAAAGACGGACAAGAAGTTGCAAGACCTGTTTACGAAATGTCGTTGCCTGAAATAGCACACGATATGGGTATTATGAACTTCTTATACTATGCACTGATTAAGTCTGGCTTGCTACCTCCAATCATCTTTATGGGGGTTGGTGCGTTGACTGACTTTGGTCCAATGCTACGTAACCTTAAACTTGCAATCTTCGGTGCAGGAGCTCAATTTGGTATCTTTGCAGTGTTGTTGGTTGCTTGTAATTTTTTCACAATGCCAGAAGCTGCTTCTTTGGCTATTATTGGTGGTGCTGACGGACCTACTGCAATTTTCACTACATTGAAACTTGCTCCACATTTGTTGGCTCCTATTGCAATTGCAGCATATTCTTATATGGCTTTGGTCCCTGTAATCATTCCATTGGTTGTGAGGTTAACTTGTTCAGAAAAGGAATTGAAGATTAATATGAAAGAGCAAGATAAGTTGTTCCCTAATAAACAGGAATTCAAAAATATGCGCGCTCTTAAGATTATCTTCCCAATCGCTGTAACAACAATTGTTGCTATCATCGTCCCAGATGCTGTATCGTTGGTTGGTATGTTGATGTTCGGTAACTTGATTAAAGAAATCGGTGCTAATACATCTCGTATCTACGAAGCTGCTTCAAGTACAATTATGAATGCAGCAACAATCTTCTTGGGATTGTGCGTTGGCGCAACAATGACTGTTGATGCATTCCTTAACTGGCAAACAATCGGAATCGTTGCTGGTGGTTTCTTGGCATTCGGATTCTCTATCTTTGGTGGAATCTTGCTTGTTAAGATTATGAACCTATTCAGCAAGAAGAAAATCAATCCACTTGTTGGTGCAACTGGTTTGAGTGCTGTTCCAATGGCTTCGCGTGTTGCTAACGAAATCGCATTGAAATACGATTCTCGCAACCACGTTCTTAACTACTGTATGTCATCAAATGTTGCTGGGGTAATTGGTTCTGCCGTTGCTGCTGGAATCTTGATTTCGTTCTTGGGATAAGATTTAATTTAACCTAATATGAAAAACTCCGTTCATAAATTGAACGGAGTTTTTTGTTTCAAGATGTCTCTATCCTTGAAAAAACATAGAGATGCTACGTGATGTTTATTTTTCATAAGTCAGAAAAAGGAAGTCACTCTTCTCCAAAAAATTCTTTTTTGAAGTTTACAAGATACAATTTTTCTGTTGCCCGTGTAAATGCTGTGTAAAGCCATCGCAGAAATTCTTTGGTTATCATTTCTTCCGATAAAAATCCATGGTCTACATAAACGTGTTTCCATTGTCCTCCTTGTGCTTTATGACACGTTATTGCGTATGCAAATTTTATTTGTAATGCGTTGTAGTATTCATTCTTTTTTACTTTTTCGTATAGTGTTTTTTTACTTTTTACGTCGGCATAATCGGCACAAACTTCTCTGTAAAGTCTATTGCTTTCTTCATAACTAAGTGATGCAGATTCTGAAGAAAGCGTATTGAGTAACACTTTCACGTCAAGTTCTAAATCTTGATAATCGGGAAAGCGGATTGTAACATTTGCAAAATCAATGCCATACATAGATTCGTGTCCTTTTACGTTGATGATTTCTGCAATGTCTCCATTGGCAATAAATGGTACATCTTGATTCCCTTCTGTCCAAAAATAATTGTTTTTGACAATCATAATGTAGTCTCCTTTACTTATGGTTGATTCTTTCCAAAGTATCATACGCCGAATTCCTTCGTTGTATCGGTTGGCGAGTTTATTGGTGCGAGTTATCACAATCGTATCTTGTATGCCAACTTTGTTGTGTGATGATTCAAGATTATCAAGTAACATACTGCCGTCTATGCGTTCTACATCTTCAAAAATTTGTAGTTGTGGAAGTGCAATGTTTTCATTCTCAATCATTTTTCGAATACAGGTAGCATTTGCAAGTATGCCAGAATGTTCTTCTTGTCGAATAACTTGTGTGAGCGAGGAAGATATTGTTTGTTTCCAAAATGTTGTTTCAATGTTTTTTGTATCAAGCGCAGGCGAATTTTCTATGCCAATTGGAGGAAGTTGAGCAGTATCTCCTATAAGAATGAGCTTACAATTGTGTTCGTTGAAAACGAATCGAAATAAATCATCGAGGACGGAACCAGAACCAAAAATGGCGTTGTCTCCGACAGAATCGGACAACATTGATGCTTCGTCAACAATGTAAATCATATTTTTGGAAGCATTAAAGTTCATTCCAAATTTTTGAATTCCGTCAAGATTATTTTTTTGCCGATAAATTTTTTTGTGAATGGTGTAGGCTGGGTGGGATGTATAATTAGACAATACTTTTGCAGCTCGTCCCGTTGGCGCAAGAAGAGAATATGGTATCTCCATTGCCTGTAATGTGTTTATAACAGCCTTTATGAGAGTCGTTTTTCCTGTCCCAGCAAAACCATTCATCACAAAAACTTCTTTGTCGCCAGCAATGAATTGTGCTAAAGTTTTGAATGTAAGCAACTGATCGTCAGTTGGTTGAAATGTGAAATTCTTTAATAATTGCTTTTCTATGTAGTCAGAAATCATCTGTTGAAAAATTATTTGGTAATAGTAGCAATAAAAACGACAAAAAGTCTTATGTTTGTGTTCGTTTTTTACAAACTTATAAACTACTTGAAATGAATAAAGGATTAAAACTTGGAATTGAGCTTGGATTAGCAGTACTTATTGTTGTTTTGGTGTATTGTATTTACAATACAGTAATGGTTGATATTAAGTTCGGTGAAGAAAAAACTTATCGTGAAAAGTTGGTGATTGAAAAATTGCAAGATGCTCGCGAATTACAGTATGCCTATGAGTCAAAGTTTGGTAAATATGCAGATAACTGGGACGAATTGATTCGTTTTGCAAAAGAAGATTCTTTGGAATTTACAAAAACAATAGGTGATATTGAAGATTCTGTTGAAGTTGCTGAAGGTCGTGCTTGGCAAGAAAAAGTAAAAATCCCAGCATATCAAAAATTGATGGAAGATTCTTTGTTGTCAAAAAATTTCAATTTAGAAACAATTAGCAAAGTTCCTGGTAAAAATGCAACATTTGAAATCGCAGCTGGAACAATTACGGCAGGTGGAGCAAAGATATCAACATTTGAAATGGGTGTTCTTTGGGATGTGTTGTTGGACGATCTTGATCGTCAATTGGTTGTCAATACAAAAGAATTCTCTAAAAAGAAGAGTGGATACGAAGGTCTTCGTATTGGTAAAATAAATGAAGCTTCAACAGACGGTAACTGGCAATAAAATGCAAGATATATCATTTGTTTCTGAAAATTATTCAAAACGAAAACCAAAGGATTATCGTTTGTCCATTTCGATACGTCGAGATGGATTTTCTTTTTTGATTATGCATAAGGATACCGTGATGGCGTATGCATATACTACAACCACTACAAATGATAGAGTGTCGGCATTTAAGAATTTTTTGAATCAGGAAATACTGCAGCAAAAGTTTAGTGCGGTTTCCATTATTGTGGTAACTCCAAAATTTACGCTCGTCCCCAAAAAATTCTACGATGAGTCATTGCTCGTTTCGTATGCTACGTTGAATTTTACAAAGTCTGAAGAAGAATCAATTATTGATTATCAGTCTGTAGCTGATGATTCTGTGATTCTATTTCCTATAGAAACAGAACTATGGACATTGTGCAGAATTGCATATAAGAGTCAGGAAATGATTTCGTATGTTCCACAGCTTGCGCCTATATTAGAGGCAAATATTCGTTCTAAAAAGCCTAAAATGCACATTTCTGTGGAAAATACTTTTTGCTCTGCAGTGCTGATAAAGGATAAAAAACTTCAATTTGCAAATTCGTTCTTATTCCGCAATGTAAACGATTTCGTTTATTTTGTGATGAACACTTTTACTCAATTACACCTCGATCCATTGCAGGTTGAAGTTGAATTGTCTGGAAAAATAGGACCAAAATCTCCTTATTTTTCTGCCTTAGCTACGTTTGTGAAAAATGTTACTATGGCACCAAGTATTGTAAAAGCTGAAAAATTCCCATACACGTTGTTTTATAACAATTGCAATGTTGCGTTATGCGAATAATTAGTGGTATTTTCAAGGGTCGGATTGTTCTTGCTCCGAAAGAATTTGAACTTCGTCCAACAACAGATATGGCTAAGGAAGGCTTATTCAATGTCTTGAATAACGAGTTTGATTTTTCTGAAATTGCTGTGTTGGATTTGTTCGCTGGTATTGGTAGTATTTCATTTGAATGTATTTCTCGTGGCTGTAGCGATGTGGTGAGCGTTGAGATGAATGCAAAGCATGCGAATTTCATAAAACAAACATCAAAAAAACTGAGTATTTCAGGTCATAAAATTTTAATATCTGAAGTCCGTGATTTTTTGAAAATTGCCAATCGTCCATTTGATTTGATTTTTGCGGATCCTCCATACAATTTGCCATGGCTTGCTGATTTGCCAAATCTTATTTTCTCAAGTAAAGCCGTTAACGAAGATTCTTTGATTATTGTGGAACATCCTGGAGAATATAACTTTTCAAGTTACGATAATTTTGTCAAGTTGAAAAAATATGGAAAGGTCCACTTTAGTTTTTTTAGAAAAAACGTAGAACGCTAGTGTGAGCTACAAAAATGCAAACAAATAACGAACTAACACAAATACAGTAAGAATAAAAACATAAAAACAATGAAAAAGATACTATTATTATTTGCAACTATTTTGTTTACAGTTAGTGTAATTGCACAAGAAACGACAAAACCTCGAAATCAGTTCGTAGGTTGTGCTGTAAGCGCTTGGTCAAATTCGGATGTAGACTATTGGAAGTTTCAAATAACTCCAAAATATGGATACCATATTAGTAAATTATTGGCATTAGGAATTTCTGCTGATTACGCACATACGCAGTTGACTGATAGTACTAAAAGTGAATTGTATGGCATAAATCCATTTGTCCGATTCAAACATTTGTGTGGAGAAACAAATTCAGCTCCTATAGTTTTGTTTGCCGATTTGGGCTTGAATTATGCAATTACAAAATATAATGATAATACGCCAGATGTTACGTCTGCTTATTTCGGATTACGTCCAGGTATAGCGTATATTATGAGTAACCGTTTTAGTATTGCTGCATATTTTGGCTTTATTGGCTATCGCTATTCAGACAAGCCAAGTGCGGATAACAATGGTTGTGGCTTCTCTTTGACAACGAATGGTTTGGCGCTTGGTTTGAATATCCACTTTTAAAAGTTAGGTATCGGATTTTCTTTATAAGGTGAAATAGATTCCATAAGTGGGTCTAGCATTTGATAATAGATAACTAACATCTTACAAATGAAATATCTTCCGTTTTTGTCGTTATTGTTGGTTTGTATTTCTTCTTTTTCTCAAGAATTACGCCCAGTTGTTGTCCAAAATGGCGTACTTGTATATAAAGGAGAATATGGTGATATGCTTATGTATCACACTCAAGAGGATGTTGAACAACGCGAGGGGAAATGGGGGTATGTCAATAAAAAAGGAAAGTTGGTAATACCAATTCAATACGATGATGCTAATTATTTTAGCGCTGGCTTAGCTTGCGTTAAAAAGAATGATAAATATGGATTTATAGATAGTACGGGAAAACAAATAATATATTATTTGTTTGATGAAGTTCGTGCATTTGATCCTCAATGTAAAATGGCACTTGTGTGTCGAAATGGAAAGTGGGGCTGGATAAATACGTATGGAGATTATGTGGTGAAATGTAGGTACGAAATAGCATGCCCGTTTTCGGGAAATTTGGCAATGGTTAAATTGAACGGGAAATTTGGTTATATTGATTTAACTGGAAAACAACGAATTCCTTGTCGCTTTGATAATATAAGTCCATTTGGAGAAAATGGATTGGCAATGATAGAACAAGGTGGAAAATGGGGATTCGTTGATACGTTGGGGAATATTTCTATTGCTTGTCAATATGATGGAGAAATGCTTTTTCAAGATGGACTCGCAGCAGTAAAAATAGGGCAGAACTGGGGATTTATCAATGAAAATGGAATCGTTGTTGTTGATGCTCAGTACAATTTCGTTGATCCTTTTTACAAGGGAAAAGCTCTTGTTGAAGTTGATGATGAATATTTTTTCATCAATAAACAAGGTGAAATAGTTTCAAAATAAAATATAAAGTATTGATATACATCTTGGCAGCAAATTAGTTGTCAGTTACCAGTTATCAGTTGTCAGACGAATTTCTTTGTGAAATCATCTTTCCATATATGAAAATCAAACTGAAATCTGACTACTGACACCTAATACCAAATGATTGTGCAGCCAACCTGTATATTGTTTCCAAATATAATTCCTAACTATTACTTCCTAATTGACAAACAGGAATCATTCTAATATGTTATTGTTGCTGTTTTTTCTTCAACTTTTAGTGTAATAATTCTTCCTAAATATGTTGCAAAATTTTTTGTGTCGTGTCCTATGCTTACGTTGTATAGAATTGGTATGTTTAGGTCATCAAAATTATCATGTATTATTTGATTTATTGGTTTGTCATTGCCTTGATTTGTGTTTGTGAAGTTTCCAACAATTACACCTTTTAATTCGTCTAGTTTACCACTTAGTTTGAGATTGTTGAGCATTCTATCAATATTATAGTTTGCTTCGCCTGTATCTTCAATGAGTAATATTGCATCTTTTACGTTGAGATCATACATCGTTCCACCAAAACTATATATGAGTGTTAAATTTCCTCCTACTAAACGTCCTGTTGCTGTGCCTTCAACGCAATCAGAATTTGTATCAAATGAGTATGTTTTTAATTCACCGAACAATGCTTTTCTCAATGTTTCTACACTTTCTGTATTCGAGAAATTGTTTGCCATAGGACCATGAATTGTTTCTAACCCTCTGTTATTTAATGCCAAATGAATTGCTGTTACATCGCTAAATCCAACAAGCCATTTAGGATTACTTTCTAATGGCGAAAAATCTATAAATGGAATTACTTGAACCGCGCCATAACCGCCACGAGCAGCAAGCAATGCTTTTATGTTTTTATTGTTGATTAGTTTCTGAAAACTTTCTATTCGTTCACTTTGTGTACCAGCATAGCGACCATCGGTATTATAAAGATTGTCTGCTTCAATAACATTGAGACCCCAATCTTTTAATTTTTGTATTCCTGCAGTCATATCAGATTTTGAAACAATGCCAGAAATAGCAAAAATTCCAACAGTGTCGCCTGCTTTTAGGTAGTCTGGGCGGATGTCATCTGTGATAACTTGTTGCTCAGCTAAAACTGTTTGATAGTAGTAACTTGTATAGATGCTATCAACATTTGTAACGTAAGTATTATAGTAGTTATATTCTTTTGTACACGAACAAAAAAATGCGAAAGCCACGCAAATAATGATAAATTTTTTCATTGTAATGAGTTTTGTACAAAAGTAGGAAAATGTTGGAATTTGACAAAGTGAAGAATGTAATAACACCAATCTATAATCACAAGTCGCTAAGCGTTGTGTATCATTATTTATCAATGGTAATGATATACATTTGAGCAGTGATTTAGTCGCTTGTTACCAGTTTTCAGTTGTTAGACGAATCTCTATGTGTAATCATCTTTCCTTTATAGAAATTAAACTGAAAACTGACTACTGGTACCTGATTACAAATGATTGTGTTGCCAACTTGTATATTATTTCCTATTTAATTACTTTTGCAACAAAGTTATTTGAAATGAATATCGCAGAAATTATACGAAATACAGACAAAACATTGTTCTCGTTCGAGGTTTTGCCTCCGCTTAAAGGTAAAAGTATTGAGGGTATTTACAAAACTGTAGATCCTTTGTTGGAGTTTAATCCTCAGTTCATCAATATTACAACTCACTGCGAGGTGTATGATAAAAATGGAAAACGTACTCGTAAACGTCCAGGAACAGTTGCTGTTGCTGCAGCGATTAACCATAAATACAATATACCTGTTGTGCCACATATTTTGTGCGGAGGTTTCACTCGTGAAGAAACCGAATATGTATTGATGGATTTGAACTTCTTGGGAATCAACAATTTGTTAGTACTTCGTGGAGATGGACGGTGCAAGGACAATTTTCAACCAGAAGATGGTGGAAATCGTTATGCTGTTGATTTGCTTCGTCAAATTGAGGATATGAATCACGGAAAATATCTTGATGACACGGAACCAAATTCTTCAACATTGACAAATTTTAATTGTGGCGTTGCTGGTTATCCAGAAAAACATTATTCTGCAACAAGTCTTGATGAGGATATTCAACATTTGAAAGAAAAAGTCGATGCAGGTGCGCAATATATTGTGACTCAATTGTTTTTTGATAATCAAAAATATTACAATTTTGTTGAAAAGTGTCGCAAAGTAGGAATTACTGTTCCTATTATTCCTGGAGTGAAACCGATTGGCTTTATGAGTCAAGTTGACGTTTTGCCACGAATTTTTGCTTGTGAATTGCCACAAGAATTGGAAAAAAGTCTTCGTGCGTGCAAAACCGATGCTGAAGCCGCAAAAGTCGGAACGGAATGGTCGATTTATCAGGCAAAGGAATTGATGAAATTTGGCGTGCCTTTAATTCATTGGTTCACGTATTCCGATCCAACTCAAATAGTAGAAATTGCAAAAGCGGTGTATTAATGATTTCAATTAACAATCTTGCTGTTCGATTTGGCGGTTACACTCTTTTTGATGACGTTTCAGTGATGATTTCAGACCAAGACAAGATTGGTCTTGTCGGGCGAAATGGTGCGGGAAAATCTACGTTGCTAAAAATCATTGCAAAACAAGAGGAACCAACCGAAGGCGAAGTTGTGATTTCGTCGGATTGGAAAGTTGGTTATTTGCCTCAGACAATGAAGGTTTCCGATGGAAAAACGGTTTTGGAAGAGGTTCGTGGCGCTTTTTTTGAATTAAATGCAATTAAAGAAAAAATAGACAAAATCAATGTTCAATTGGCAGAACGCACTGATTATGAATCTGATGCGTATTTGAAATTGATTCATCAAGTTACGGAACTTTCAGATCAGCTCGAAATGCAAGGTGGCAGTTCGGTTGAGGGCGATATGGAACAAATGCTTGTCGGACTTGGTTTTACGAGAGAGGATTTTAATCGTAAGACTTCGGAATTCAGCGGAGGTTGGCGTATGCGTATCGAATTGGTGAAAATTTTGCTTCGCCGCCCGCAAGTCTTGCTTCTTGATGAGCCAACAAACCACTTGGACATTGTTTCCATTCAATGGCTCGAAAAATTCCTGATGCAATATCATGGTGCTATCATTTTGATTTCGCACGATCGTCGTTTCCTTGATGCGGTTACCAAGAAAACTTTTGAGATAAGTGTCAATAAATTAACGGTTTATCCAGCTCCTTATACGCAATATTTGGAATTGAAGGACGAACGCTATACTCAGCAGTTGGCTGCTTACGAAAATCAGCAGAAAATGATTGAGGATACGGAAAAATTCATAGAACGATTCCGTTATAAAGCCACAAAATCTGTTCAAGTTCAATCTCGTATCAAACAATTGGAAAAAATTGATAGAATTGAGATTGAAAAGCAGGAACATGGTACATTCCATATTCAATTTCCGCCAGCACCACGTTCGGGAACAATCGTTGTTAAGGCCGACCACGTTACAAAACGCTATGGCGAAAAATTGGTGCTGAATGATGTCGGATTGCAAGTTGAACGCGGACAAAAAATAGCACTTGTCGGTAAGAATGGTGAAGGAAAATCAACTTTTATCAAGTGTGTGTTGAACGAAATTGAACACGATGGCGAAATCACACTTGGTCACAATGTGAATGTGGGTTATTTCGCTCAAAATCAAGATGAAATTCTTGATGAAAATGCCACCGTTTTCGAAACACTTGACAAGATTGCTGTTGGCGATATTAGAACAAAACTTCGCGATATTCTTGGAGCTTTTTTCTTCTCGGGCGAAGATGTTGACAAGAAAGTAAAGGTACTGTCTGGTGGCGAACGAAACCGATTGGCAATGGCTAAATTGATGCTTCAGCCATATAATTTGCTGATTCTCGATGAGCCGACAAACCACTTGGATATTCAGTCGAAGGAGGTTTTGAAACAGGCTTTGCTGAAATACGATGGAACAGTCATTTTAGTTTCGCACGACCGTGATTTTCTAAATGGGTTGACTACAAATATATACGAAGTAAAACGCACGCATATCAAGGAAGTTATGGGTGATTTGCAAGTATATTTGAATCAGTTGAATCAGGAGGAACTTGCCGCGTTAAAAAATACGATACAAGCTGATAAAAAAGTAACTTCGTCTAAAATTGAATTCCAGCAGCAAAAGGAAAAAGAACGCGAAACCCGGAAATTGCAGACGCAGATTGATAAACTTGAAAAACAAATCCAAAGTTTGGAAGACGAAGTTTACAATCTTAACATAAAATTCATTGAAGATTCTGCAAATGTAACTGCCGATGATTATAAGCATCACGCTGAATTACAGGAGCAAATAGATGCACTTACATTACAATGGGAAAATTTAGTGAGTAAAATGTAAAAAGATGACAGTATTTGATCATTTTTGTAAATCACTACGGCAACAAGGGAAAGCATTCAAGTTCTTGTTTTCCAATAAAATGGCTTGGTCACTGATAGCTCCTATTGCAATTTTTATTTTGATGACATTTGTTGGTGTTTGGTCTGTCGGAGAATTGGCATCATATTTTGCCGAAAACTTAATAACTGATGATTTTATTATATCAACAACAGTAATAACAATAATTATACAAATACTTTTTTTTGTCGTTTTTAATATTTGGGGCGGTTATATAGTGGTAATAATTATGTCTCCATTTCTTGCGTACGTATCGGAGAAAACTGAAAAAATTCTAACAGACAATGATGTCCCATTTGATATGATACAATTCATAAAGGATGTGATACGAGGAATTATACTTGCAATTCGAAATTTCTTTATGGAATTTGTTTTGCAAATTTTGGTGTTTTTGTGTGCTTTTGTTCCGTTATTGGGTCCATTATTTTCGCTTGGCTGCGGTCCAATATTATTGTTTTGTATTTCTGCATATTATTATGGCTTTTCTTTTATGGATTATACGAATGAGAGGAGAAAATTAACAGTACATCAGAGTGTTAATCTTGTGAAAGGAAACAAAGGTATGGCAATAGGACATGGATTCTTATTTGCACTCATTTTGTATATTCCATTTGTAGGACCATTTTTGTCTGCTTTTATGTCTATTATTTCAACTGTTGCAGCAACTATGGAAATGAATGAAACCGAAGTTGAAGTAAAATATATGAGTTGAGTTATTTAAATTTTAATGAAATTGATAGTTTGGCACGTAGTTTGTTTAATTAAGGAAAACAATAGAGTATTCATTTAAAGTATGGAGGATAAAGTTATGAAACGTTTAATGATTATCTTAGCAATTGTATGTTGTAGTACAGCTAATATTTTTGCATCTGATTTAGTTATAAAAGGAAAGATTGATGCTGCTTTTTCGGTATTTATCAATGGTGAAAAATACTATTCATACTATCACGAAGTAACTGTTAAAAATTTACCTAAAGGTACATATAATGTGGAAATTTATACAGAAGGTGCAAGTTTTGAACTTTTATATGATTTCTCGGTAAGTGTCCCTAAAAACACAACGGTTTATGCTACGTTTGATGGAAACAATACGATGTATATTACTAATAAAAAGGATGTTAACAACAAAATTATAATCAATTTAACTCCATATCCAAAACGAGTAGCAAAGCCTGCTCCTAATGTATATCATTCGTATCCAAAAAAGGCAGATCCATATCATTATGCACCTGCTCCGAAACCTGCACCAGCTCCGAAACCTGCGCCAAAGGCAGCTCCTGCAAAAAGTACGGCAACTCATACACACACAAGTAGTAGAGATGCAGAAGTAAAGGCAAAACCTGCACCAAAACCAGCTACTTCAACTGCTAAACCAGCTGAAAGTAAACCAAAATCAACAACAAGTACAACGAGTACAAGTAATTCTCGCTCAACAACAGGACCAAAAACAAGTACTCGAAGCACTCCAGAATCAAGAAAATAAGATTTTGACATAGAAAAAGTCCCGATAGAATACCTATTGGGATTTTTTTTGTCTAACACTCATGAGAATTTCAACAAAAGACATCGTTTTATTGTACAACCAAGATTTCTTATTACTTTTGTGAAAAATGTAGTAATATGAAATTTGAATTTACAGCAGAACGCATTGCACAAGCACTTGATGGTGTTGTTGATGGCGACAAGAATGCAACAATCGTTAGAGTTTCAAAGATAGAGGAAGGTAGAGAAGGTTCTATCACGTTTCTCGCAAATCCAAAATATACTCAATACATATATACAACGAATGCAACGGCAATAGTGTGCAGTAAAACATTCGTTCCAGAACAACCAATTTCGTCAACATTGATTCGCGTTGATGATCCATATTCATCGTTCACGAAGTTGTTGGTGTTTTATCAAAAAGAAAAACAAAGTAAAAATTTGAAAGGTGTTTCGTGGAAAGCGAAAGTACATAGAAAAGCAAAAATTGGTAAACATTGCTATATTGCGGAATATGCTTCTATTGGAGAATATGCGGAAATTGGAGATGGATGTAAAATCTATCCAAATGTAACGATTTATCCGTTCGCAAAAATTGGTAAAAATTGCACGATTCATGCTGGAGCAATTGTCCTTAATGATTGTGAAGTAGGCGACAATTGTATTTTGCAACCTGGTTCTGTTGTCGGTGGCGATGGCTTTGGGTTTGCTCCGTTGGAAGATGGTTCATATATGAAAATTCCACAAACGGGTAATGTTGTTTTGGAAAATGATGTGGAAATTGGTACGAATGCAACTATTGACCGAGCAACAATGGGATCAACAATTATTAAGCACGGAACAAAAATTGATAATTTGATTCAAATAGGTCATAATTGTGTTATTGGTTCCGATTGTGTTATTGCAGGTCAGTCTGGTGTTGCTGGCTCAACCAAAATGGGAAATAATTGTATGATTGGTGGACAAACTGGAGTCGCAGGTCATCTTCATATTGGAAATAATGTTCACGTTGCTGCCAAAACAGGTATTGTGAATGATTTACCAGATGGCGCACAACAAATGGGTGCACCTTGCTTTGATGGTAGAGAGTACAAACGCGCGTATATTCATTTCCGCAATCTTGATAAAATCGTGAAAGAAATGCGTGCTTTGGAGAAAGAAGTTGCTGAATTGAAGGCTCAGTTGAACAATAAATAGCACTCTATGGCAAAACTTGATTTAGGTACTCCAGAAAGATTCGGTCCGCTTCATTGGTTTTTACGTAATTTTTGGTTTTTGTTATGGTTTAAGTTATGGTATAAAGACATAACAATTATTGGTAAGAAAAATTTGGATAGAAATACGCCAACTATCCTTGCCATAAATCATCAAAACACAGCAATGGACCCTCTCGTGTTGTGTGGTACAATTTTTAGACAAATAACGTGGCTTGCTCGAGCTGATTTGTATAAAAAAAAGGCTTTTCTTCCATTGTTGCATTGTTTTAAAATTTTGCCAATATTTCGTCAACGAGATGGTGTTAAAAGTCTTGAAAATAACGATATAGTATTTGAAAAAGTTGTTGATGTTATTTCTGCAAAAAAATTGGTCGGGTTGTTCCCTGAGGGTACTCATTGGGGATTTCGCCGTTTGAGACAAACAAGAAAGGCTATTCCTCGAATTGTTTATATGGCAGAAGAAAAAAACAATTTCAATATGGACATCAATATAAATCCTGTTGGAATTTATTATGAAGATTACGTTAATATTCGGAAAAATTTATTCATAAAAATTGGAGAACCGATAACGATACGTCAGTATTTGGATTCTTTGCAAAATAATCCGCAAGTTGCTGAAAATGAAATTCGTATTGCTGTTGAAAACGGAATGCGTAATTCTATGATTGATATTCCTCATTTAGATGAATTGTATGACACTGTTGATAGTCTTCGTTTTATTTGTCGTCAACAAACCATGTCTAAATTCTCCTTTGAGGGAAATCATCAAGAAAAAGAATTCTATGCTGATAAAAAAACAATAGAATTAATTGAAAATCAGGAAAATAGTGGTCGTGGTTTTGTTACACGATTAAAAGAAAAAGTAGATGTTTATGAAACATTACGAAAGCAACAAAATTATTCGTATGAATTGGTCGAAAATGATGGTTTTGATGCATTTCATGTTATATGGGATTGCATGAAGTTGATAGTGCTATTCCCACTTTTCGTATGTGGCTGTCTTACCTGTTCATTGAATTATTGGGCAATGAATAAGCTTGGAGATAAGTTGGTAAAAGACATTTTGTTCAAAAATTCTATTATGTTTGTCGGTGGACGATTAATGGCGAATATTACACATACGTTATTTGCTATTTTATGGTTGATTTACGTTCCTCTTCCATGGTGGACGGTGTTTTTGTTTGTATTATTTTTGTTTTTTGTATGGACTATTTTTGTTGACTACCCACGCTTGTTTAAGCAAACCAAGGATGAGGTGATATTTAATGCTAAGTTGTTATCAAAAGATAAAAATCTTCAATTATTGATTTCTGCACGAGATGCGATTAAAACTGAATTTACACAACTTTTAAATTCTAAACACTAAACACTAATTTCCTTTTCGTAACTTGTGCATAAGTTGCTATGTAATGGCTGTGAAAATCCATAAAAAGCAATTATTTTCGCGAAAGAAATTTAACAACGTTGTAATGAAAACTATCTCAGAACGTTCAGCCGATAATTTGCGTATTCTCGCAGTTTCAATGGTTGAAAAAGCAAAATCAGGTCACCCAGGCGGTTCTATGGGTGGAATGGATTTTATCTCCGTTTTATATTCAGAATTTCTTCAATACGACCCAATGGATTTGAAATGGGCAAATCGTGATAGATTTTTCCTTGATCCTGGTCACATGTCTCCAATGTTGTACGCAACTTTGGCTATGGTTGGCTCGCTTTCTATTGATGATTTGAAGAATTTCCGTCAATGGGGAAGCATCACAGCCGGACATCCTGAAGTAAATCCAGCAATTGGTATCGAAAACACTTCGGGACCGCTTGGTCAAGGTCACACAATGGCTGTCGGAGCTGCAATTGCCGAAAAATTTCTTCGTCATCGTTTTGGTGATTGGATGCAACATAAAATCTACGCTTTCATTTCCGATGGTGGTGTACAAGAAGAAATTTCTCAAGGTGCAGGCCGTATTGCTGGACACTTAGGATTGGACAACTTGATTATGTTCTACGATTCCAACGATATTCAACTTTCAACTCACACCGATGCTGTTTCGAGCGAAGATACGGCTAAGAAATACGAAGCTTGGGGTTGGAGAGTTATAACAATCAACGGAAACGACCACGATGAAATTCGCAAAGCCTTGAAATGGGCCAACGAAAAATCCGACAAACCATCGTTGATTATCGGTAAAACCGTTATGGGTAAAGGTCTTTTGGATGCTAACGGTAACTCTTTCGAAGGACAAACATCAACTCACGGACAACCTGTTAGCAAAGCTGGAGCTTCGGTTGAAAAAACCATTTTAAATTTAGGAGGAAATCCAGAAGATCCATTTGCTGTTTTTGAAGATGTGAAAGAATTCTGGAAAAACGTGAATGCTGAGAAAGCTAAAAACGCGCAAAAACGTAAAGCAGAACAAGCAGCGTGGGAAAAACAAAATCCAGAATTGGCGAAGAAATTCGCTCAATTTATGTCGGGCGAACTTCCAGAAAATCTTGATTTTTCTAAAATTGAACAAAAAGAAAACGCAGCAACTCGTGTTGCTTCGAAGAATGTTCTCGGTTACTTGGCCGAAAATATCGACAATATGATTTGTTCATCTGCCGATTTGTCGAATAGCGACAACACAGATGGTTTCTTAAAGAAAACGAAAGACATTGTTAAAGGTGATTTCTCTGGTAAATTCCTTGAATCGGGCGTTGCCGAATTAACAATGGCTTCGATTATGAATGGTATTGTCCTTCACGGCGGAATTTTCACAGCATGCGGAACATTCTTCGTATTCTCTGAATATATGAAACCAGCAATGCGTTTGTCTGCCTTGATGGAAATTCCAGTGAAATATCTTTGGTCGCACGATGCATTCCGCGTTGGCGAAGACGGACCAACACACCAACCAATTGAGCAAGAAGCTCAAATGCGCTTGATGGAACAAGTTTACAATCACAGCGGAAAACGTAGTTTTATAGTACTTCGTCCAGCTGACGGACAAGAAGCAACAGTTTGTTGGGAACTTGCTATGAGAACAAATGACCGCCCAACAGGTTTGATTTTCTCTCGCCAAGTTGTGAAAGATTTACCAGCAAAAGCTGGCTCTACACGTTATGCCGATGCACAAAATGCAAAATTTGGTGCTTACATTATTAACGAACCTAAGAAAGATGTTGATGTTGTTCTTGTAGCAAATGGTTCCGAAGTAAGCACAATTTACGATGCTTCGCAAATACTTGAAAAAGAACACAATTTGAGCGTACAAGTTGTTTCTGCTCCATCTGAAGGTTTATTTAGAGATCAACCAAAGGAATATCAAGAAAAAGTACTTCCTTCAAACAAACCAATTTATGGTGTTACTGCTGGACTTTCAATCAATATGCAAGGATTGGTTGGTGCCAAAGGTAAAGTTTGGGGATTGAATCACTTTGGTTATTCGGCTCCATACACCGTTCTTGATGAAAAATTCGGTTATACTGCCGAAAATATTGTAAATCAAGTTCTTGAATACTTGAAAGAATTCTAATTTTTAGAAAATAATTACATTGAAGGGAATGACGAGAGTTGTTCCCTTTCTTGTATCAATCAATCGTTTCGATATAAAAACTGACGGGTCTAAACCCATCATTACAACTAATCATTGCACTATTGGGATTTTTCATCCAACCATCGTAAAAATTGCCTTTGCCATTAGCCAAATCAACAACAAATTCTTTTATTATTTTCCAAGCTTCTTCACAAAGTCCATCTGGCTTTTGCCCATCAGTACTAATCCACGATTGTCCTTCTCGCACATCGCACGTGTGTTCTATGGGATTTTCGTATAATTTCATCAAATCTTTGTGTTGAACTATACGAACGGCAGTAATTTTTACTTGTTTCATTGTGATAAAATTTTACTTACTTGCTAAATACAAACTTTTTTCTTGCAAAGAAATTGAAGAAAAAGACAACGATTTGAGCGATAGTATTGCTTATCAAAAAATATATACCAAGTTTGTTAGTTAGTATGGTGGTAATTCCTACGTTTATCCCTAATCCAATAATGCCAACTAATGTAAAGAGTACAAATTTGTAAATGTTTTTATTTGTTTCTTTGTCCATTTTATGGAATACCCAAACAGAACTGAGTAGATAATTTACTAACCCTGCCGTTATAGATGCAATTATTGTTGAAAGTGCGAGGTATTTTGAGCCAAGAATAATGTCATTTAAGATCCACAGAATAGCGATATTTACACAATAGCGAACACATTCAACTATTACATTACGAATGAGTTGAATTTCTGTTTTTTCAGTTTTACCAAATAGTATTTCTTTAATTATTGGCATATTATTATTTCCCCAATAATTTTTTTATGTAATCCAACTTATTGAGTGCATCAATAGGTGTTAAGTTGTTAATTTCAATACCAAGAAGTTCATCTCTAATTTGGGAGAGAACAGGGTCATCAAGTTGGAAAAAGTTGAGTTGATATCCTTCGCGTGTTTGGGCAATTTCGCCAACAGGTTTTGCTAAGGCTTGAGCATTTCCACTTGAACCTTCTAATTCTTTTAATATTTGATTGGCACGATTTACAACACTTTTGGGCATTCCTGCCATTTTCGCAACGTGAATACCAAAACTATGTTCACTTCCTCCAGGAACAAGTTTTCGAAGAAAAATTACTTTTTGGTTTTGTTCACGAACTGAAACATTGAAATTTCTAATTCGTTTAAAGGATTTTTCGAGTTCGTTTAATTCGTGATAGTGCGTTGCAAATAGTGTTTTTGGTTTTGCTGTTGGACATTCGTGTAAATATTCTACAATAGCCCAAGCGATAGAAATACCATCGTAAGTACTTGTTCCTCGACCAAGTTCATCAAATAGAATGAGACTTCTCTCAGACATATTGTTGAGAATATTTGCAGCTTCGTTCATTTCAACCATAAATGTTGATTCTCCCTGCGAAATGTTATCGGAAGCACCAACACGAGTAAATACTTTATCAACTATGCCCATTGAGACTGCATCAGCAGGGACAAAACAACCCATTTGTGCCATTAAAACGATTAAAGCTGTTTGTCGTAATAGAGCGGATTTACCAGCCATATTCGGCCCTGTGATGATGATAATTTGTTGCTTCTCGTTGTCAAGATATACATCATTGCCAATATATTTTTCGCCTGGTGGTAATTCTGTTTCTATTACAGGGTGGCGACCATTTTTTATGTCTAATTCAAGGGAATCATTTACATTGGGACGAACATAATTATTGTTTACAGATACAATAGCAAATGAGAATAGGCAATCTATTTGAGAAATAATACTCGCATTGAGTTGTATAGTTTCAATATATTGTGCAACAGTTTGAACAAGGGCATTATACAACTCTTGTTCTATTTCTAAAATACGAGACTCTGCGCCAAGAATTTTATCCTCGTATTCTTTTAATTCTTGTGTAATATATCGTTCTGCACCAACAAGTGTTTGCTTGCGAATCCAATCTTCTGGAACTTTGTCTTTGTGAGTATTACGAACTTCAATATAATATCCAAAAACATTATTGAATGCAACTTTTATTTTGGGAATGCCAGTGCGTTGTTCTTCACGTTCTTGCATTTTGAGTAAATAATCTTTACTATTGTATGCAATTTCGCGCAAATTATCAAGTTCTGCATTTACACCAGAATTAATGATATTACCTTTGTTGGTAGCATTGGGCGCGTCAATGTTTATTTCTCGAACAATACGTTCTCGTAATGAATCACAAGAGTTTAGTTGATTGGCAAATGTTTCTAGTGTTTCATCTCCAGTTTGATTACAAATTTCTTTGAGAGGGACAATTCCTTCTAATGTTTTTTGTAGTTGTAAAATTTCTCGTGGTGTGATTCTGTTTGTGGCAACACGTCCGATAACACGTTCCAAATCGCACATTGATTTGAGGAGAATACCTAAATCGTCAATTAAATCAGGTTGTTCAACGAATGATTGTACAACATTTAATCTTGCATTTATGTCTGAAATTTTCCGTAATGGTAATGCAATCCAGCGTTTGAGCATACGCGCTCCCATAGGCGTTCGCGTATTGTCAAGAACCGATAGTAATGTTTTTGCTCCTAAATTTTCGGATCCAAATAATTCAAGATTCTTAATTGTAAATTTATCAAGCCATACGTGAGTATCTTTGTCAATACGGGCAATATTTCTGATGTGGCTTGTTAACTTATGTTCTGTTATGTCGAGATAGTATAGAATTGCGCCAGCAGCAATAATAGCTTGTTGCATATCTTCAATACCAAAACCTTTGAGTGAAGTGGTTTCAAATTGTGCAAGTAATTTATCGTTTGCAGTTTCTGTCGTGAAAATCCAATCGTCTAATTTGTTGATACAGAGACCATCTTTGTAGAAATTTTCTTTAAATACTGGTTCTTGAGTTCTATCAAATAGTATTTCTTTAGGTTGAAAACTATTCAGTAATTTTCCTATGTAATCAAAAGACCCTTCGCCAACCAAAAATTCACCAGTAGAAATGTCTAAAAAAGCAATTCCAGCAGTTGATTTATAAAATGAAATTGCAGCCAAAAAATTATTTTCTCTATTTTCAAGAATACTTTCGCTCAATGAAACCCCAGGTGTTACTAGTTCTGTAATTCCGCGTTTGACGAGTGTTTTTGTCTTTGAGGGATCCTCAAGTTGTTCGCAAATAGCAACCCGTTGACCAGCACGAACTAATTTTGGTAAATAGGTGTCAAGTGCATGATATGGAAATCCAGCTAATTCCACTGATGAAGCTTGACCATTTGCTCTTCGAGTAAGTGTGATTCCTAAAATTTTTGATGTCTTGATTGCATCATCTGAAAAAGTTTCATAAAAATCGCCAACACGGAACAATAATATTGCATCAGGATGTTTGTCTTTTACCTGATAATACTGTTTCATTAAGGGCGTTTCAACTGCTTTTGCCACAACAATGTTTTTTATTTGAATTTATGCCAAATGTACAATTTTACTATTGTTCCATTTTTTATCTTGCTATCATTGTTTTAACATTTTTTCAAACAAAAAAGGCGAAATATACATTCGCCTTTTTAGATTTTTCGTTTGATTTTGTTTATTTCAAATTAACAATAACTTCTTCGCCTGTGTATTCTACTGAATATAAGGCATCATTAGAGCCTTCTTTTCCTACATAAGCTATGTTGATTGTTTGTTTTTCAACCATTCCATTGTAAGAACCTTGACGTGCTGCAATTGTGAATGTCTTTTCTGCATCGTTGTATGTCATTGGGACTTGTGAGAAAGCACCTTTTTCGTAATTGTAGTTTGTGTCTTCGTCAGAATACATTGTGAATGAACCATTTGCGCCACCATAAACGTAGATTATTAATTCGTCATCAGGATATTGATTCGTATATTCCATGTCTTTTCCTGTTGGAATAATTGAGCCTGCTTTTACGAATACAGGGATTTTTTCGTATGGTGCATCGGCAATAATTTCTTGTCCACCCTCGTAGAATTGAGCAGAAAGCAAATCGTACCAACCTTCACATTGTGGCAGATAAACTTTACGTGAGCGAGCTTTGTATTCAGAAACAGGACAAACCATCATTGCTGGTCCAAACATATATTGATCGTTGATATTCAATGCTTTGCTATCGTTCTTGAAATCCATAACCAAACCACGCATAATCGTGTAGTCGTTGTGATAGGTCATTCCTGCCAATGAATAAATGTATGGCATTAAACGATAACGCAATTTATTGTAGAAGAGGATGGATTTATATGTAGGTTCGTCTTTCCCAGCAACATTGAATACTTCTCGATATGGATATTCTCCGTGAGAACGATACAATGGGCAGAATGCCCCGAATTGATACCAACGAGTTTCTAATTCTTTCCATTCTTGTTCGTTTTCTGCTGTCATTTTACCATTATTGTAACGGTCTTCCACAGAAAAACCACCAATATCCATTGTCCAATATGGTGCACCAGCCAACGAGAAGTTCACGCCATGACCAATTTGATCGCGTAAGTCGCTCCAACGAGCTACAATGTCACCACTCCAGTTTGCGGCTCCGTATGCTTGTAAACCTGCGAAAGCCGAACGAGTTAGAATGAATACACGTTTTTGTTCGTTTTCTTTCCGTTGATTTTCGTAAATTCCTTTTGCTTGATATGTTGCATACGGATTGAACATACGTTCTCCATTACCCATGTAGTTCGGAGTTAAGTCGCATTTGCGGTCGGCAACCGATATGTTTGAGTGCATATCAGGTTCTGTCGCATCTAACCACCAAGCATCAAATCCTAAATTGTAAATTCCTTTAACCGTTTCCCAGAACATATCACGCGCACCAGGATTGTACACATCGTACCAACCGTTCAGGAATCCTTCGGCAACCCAGTCTTTACGTTTCATATCAACGTTGTGAGTCATAATGTAGCCTTTTTCAACCATTGTTTTGTAGTTGTCGGTACGTTCGTAGAATTTAGGCCAAACCGAAATCATAATGTGAGCATTGTAGGTGTTGTGCAGTGAATCAACCAATGTTTTTGGATTTGCAAAACGAACAGAATCGAAAGTTTGCGAGCCCCATGCGTCGGTTGGCCAAT
>JAZRVS010000131.1:0-10249 GCA_045599365.1 Bacteroidales bacterium | reverse complement strand
AAGCAAAACTACTTTCCTTGGGAAACTATCTACAATATATCCACTAAACGCACGAGCAACAAGAGCCATAACCGTATAGCCAGCCAAAATAACCCCAATAATGTGTTTATCAGCTTGAAAAGTATCACTCAAATAAATAGGCAAAAGTGGTGTGAGCAACATAAATGAAAAAAAAATCATAAAGTTTGCACACCAAACTTTTACATAATTACTATTCCACAACTGTTCCGTTTCCATAACTCATTCGTTGCGCAAAAATGCAGTATTTTTAGAATTATTACAACAAAATTTTGAAATCAAGTGATTTCGCAATTGAAAACGAATCTTCTGTAATTCCAAAATGCAACGCAGAGAGATTGAGACCAAGATACGCGAGAAATTTTTCAGATAAATTAAATTGGATACCACCAGCACAAGACGCGCCAATGCCAAATTTAGAAAAATTATTATTTACATCGGTGTTTGAATAATAAAGTACACTTTGTGTAAGATTTCCAATTGTTACATCATGGTCTTTCATTTCCATAAATGAACCAACACACGCCAACTCTACGAATGGTTGTATTTGTTTTTCTATATCGAAAGCTTTGTGCAAACCAAACTCAAAATTAAAACGACTCTCTTTTGCCGATATAGACCCTTGTTCCAACGTATAATCAGACAATCCTTGACTTTTCGAAGCCAATTTAACAGAAAAGCTACAATTTTTTATTGTTGGGCTTACATAGTTGATATTCAAAAATATAGAAAAATTTTCTTGTAAATAATATTGTAATGTTGCTCCGAAACATAATGTTGATTTATACTGCACATTATGTGGCAATTCATACAAATCAAAGTCATCATTAAAATAATCTTGTAATCTATTGTAATTCGTAGTATTTGAAATAAGTATTTGTCTCAAGTTTACATCGCTATTGGCACCACAATCATACATTTTTGCTTCATTATCACCAGCATGATACCATGCGATTTGGAAGCCATAGTTAAGTCCAAGTCTATTAGATTGAGCAAAACCACTCATAGAAACGAGACAAAGGAAGATTACAAAAAAATAATAGTGTTTTTTCATCTCTAATTGATGTATGCAATGGATACTTACAAAATAAAAAAAGGACTTTAAAAGTCCTTCGTAAATTTTTAGTACCTAGAGCGGGAATTGAACCCGCACGGACGCAATGTCCACAGGATTTTAAGTCCTGCGTGTCTACCAATTCCACCATCCAGGCGACTTCAAATCTTTGAGCGAGAAACGGGACTCGAACCCGCGACCCCGACCTTGGCAAGGTCGTGCTCTACCAACTGAGCTATTCTCGCGATTGCGTTGCAAATGTACTACTTTTTTTTAATTTATATACCCTTGTGGTAATTTTTTTCAATAATTTTCTCACAAGTTTTCTAATAGATTGAATTTCAAAAGAATAATTTTACAAATAAATTACAAAAACAAGCTATCAAACTTGCTAACTATGGCATTTTTGAACAAATAATGCTACATTTGCTCAAAAATGGGAACCAAATGCGATTATAATATGTATGTAAATTCCTCCAATTTAATATGATTCTTTCTACAGCATACCTTCCACCTATTGAATATTTTGCAATTATTGCACAAAATAGTTTCATTCAAATTGAACAATGGGAACACTATGTAAAACAATCTTACCGCAATCGGGCTGTAATTCTGTCCGCCAATGGTCCATTGAATTTAATACTTCCTGTTGAAAAACCACAAGGAAACAAAACGATTATAAAAGATATTAAAATCGCCTATCACGATAGATGGAATGCGGAACATTGGAATGCAATTATTTCTGCGTACAATTCATCTCCATTTTTTGAGTATTATCGCGACGATTTAGAAAAATTCTACACTCAAGAATATTCATTTTTACTTGACTACAATACAGAAATGCTCAATTGTATTATGAAACTTATGCATATACAATGCGATATTTCATATTCAGAAACATTTACCAATCCTGTCAACGCGTGTGATGATTGGCGCTATTCTATTTCGCCAAAAATTCATTCAAATACCACATTTATAGTTTATACCCAAGTATTTGAAAATAAATTTGAATTTATGCAAAATCTTTGCATATTGGATTTACTATGCAATTTAGGTCCAGACGCCAAGGATTATTTACAACGTATTGTTGTATCGCCACGCTGAATCTGCGCCAACCATTTTTTTGAATCGAAATGATGGCGAGGGAATAAAATCTAATTTATTTTCGGCAAATTTTTTATCTACAATTTGAATTGTTTTGTCGTCTGCCACTACAGGATTTGGAATGTCTCGCAGTTGATTTTCCACCGACTTTGTAGCTCCATCAATAATTAAACAAGATTTTTCTCCTACGTATTCTACTTTGCAATCAGATTTTGGGTTATAATTATTCAATACGCTCCAAAGTATTGATTTACTATCACTTACATTAATATTATCATCATAGAGAATTATAATAGATACCTCCAAGTCGTCTAATGCTTCGGACAATTGGATTTGTTTATTATACTGATTTACTGCAACATATTTTATTTTTCCATTACGTTCAACTTTTTGAGTTGCATCAAGTGCAATTTTACTTCCAAAACCAATATTTTTGCATGAATGGTCTAATACATCCAATGGTCCTTTCATTATAGTTAAATCCGATTCTGGATGAAAATATGTTTCTATCGTATTTACAACTGACTGTCTATCAAATATATTGCACGATTCATCGACAATTACCAATGTTTTATTATTTGACATCTGTCCAGCTCCCCAAAATGCATTTATCACACGTTGAACCTGCCCCTCATTCTTCTTACGTATTTGGGCAATAACCAAATTATGTGCAACACCCTCAAATGGCATACAATAATCAATCAAATCAGGACAAATTAGTAATTTTATTGGTGCAAGAAAAATGCGTTCTGTTGCCTTTCCTATCCACGCATCTTCCATTGGAGGGATTCCCACAATTGTAGCTGGATAAATTGCATTTTTTTTGTGTGTAATGCACGTTACATGAAATTTTGGATATAGATCAGGCAAAGAGTAAAACCCAGTATGGTCACCAAATGGACCTTCCATAAACTTTTCTTCGCTTGTATCAACATACCCTTCCAACACGAAATCGGCATCAGCAGGAACTTCTAAATCATTCGTAATACACTTTACCAAGCAAACCGATTGTTTTCTCAAAAAGCCCGACAATAAATTTTCATCTACATTTTCTGGCAAAGGAGCAGTTGCCGAAAAAATATTCACAGGATCACCACCAAGAGCAACGCTCACTGGCATCCGTTTTCCCAATGCCTTATAAGCTTCATAATGATTTTCGCCCGTCTTTCCTTTGTGCCAATGCATTCCTGTGGTTTGTTTATCAACAACTTGCATTCTATACATTCCCATATTTTGCACACCCGTTTCTGGATGTTTAGTTATCACCATTGGAAATGTAATAAAACGGCCAGCATCGTGTTTCCAACATTGTAATATTGGTAACTGGAATAAATCAACATCTTTTTCTATTACTTCTTGACACGATGCATTCTTTATTCGTTTTGGCAACCATGAATTAAGTTCCTTCAAAAGAGGAAGAAACGATAATTTTTCAGCAAATGTTTTTCTTGGAGAAGTAGCTTGTTTAAAGAGTATTTCAATTCTATTTTTATGATCGTCTAAGTTATTACAATTCAACGCCATGCAAATACGACGTTCATTACCTAACGCATTGATAAGAAGAGGATAATTAGTTCCTGTATTTGTAAAAAGTATTGCTTTATTATTTACACCTTCTTGTTTTGAAAATCTATCAACAAAATCGGCAATTTCGAGCACAGGATCAACAAACTCACGAACAACAAGCAACTCATTGTTTCGTTCCAATTCTTCAACAAATTCTGATAATGATTTGAATGCCATATAAAAAAAACAAAAATAGAGACGCAAAAATTGCGTCTCTACAACATACAAAAAAAATTTCGTTACATTTTTTCTGCTTTTGCTAGTGCTTCATCAAGTGTTAAACCTGCAAAATCTTGTGCGCCAAACAAACGACCACTTTTTTTATCATTAACCATAGCCCCTAATATAATACCTGGAATGACAGAATCTGGGTCATTTGGCGCATTTGGACCACCCAAATCTGTACGACACCAACCTGGATCAGCCAAACTAATAATGACATCTGTACCCTCAACTGTTCCAGCCAAATCCGTAGTTACTTTATCCAATGCCGCTTTACTTGCAGAATAACCTGCTTGTTGTGGTTCATTACGAATACCACTTGTTGTATTTATAATTCGTCCAAAACCACGTTCAATCATTGGTGGCAAAAACGCGTAACACAACATCATTGGAGCAATTGTATTGATAAGAAAACTTTGAGTATAATCTTCTACAGGCGTTTGAAAATAATCCGTACGATATGCAATTTGTACCGCAGCATCATTAAATAGAATATCAATTTGCGTTCCTTTTGCATTAATTTCGTTAATCATTCTCGTAACTTCTTCTGGCTTAGACAATTCTGCCTCAACGCAATATGCCTCAACGCCCATTGCCTTTACTTCAGCCAAGACCTTTTCAGTATGAGCAAGACTTCTACTATGCAACACAAGATTACACCCTTGTGAAGCCATAAATTTTGTTATTCTATAACCAATACCACGATTTGCACCAGTGATTAAAGCCCATTTTCCTTGAACATTTGTTTTCATATTTATATCATTAAATTTAATAGACAAATATAAAAAAAAAGATTTGTCTAACAACAGACAACTGACAACTAAATTAGTATCAAGATGTATATCAACACAAAAAATAGGGAACAACTCACAAATCATCAAAAGCATTTTACGTCAAAAAACTTACAATCTTCTAAACTTTTTTCTCAATTCTAAAAATAAGCACTATATTGCATCAATTCTAAAAAAAAATAAATGAAAAATCTCCTTTGGTCCATTTTTGTACTTTGTATTAGTTTTTCTTGCTCTCGTAGTCAACAAACAACCGAAAACACTTCGATTATTTCGGAAGTCCACAAAATTTGTTCCGATGCCGATGTGCTAAATATTGAGCAAAAAGTAGAATCAACAGAGATTGAATTTCTCTGCCACGACAAACCATATTCTTTAGTTTTAGATAAACAAGGGAATGTATTGTACAAAGAAAGTCCATTTGAACATCCGCAATCATTTCTACAACAAGTAAATAAGAAAATACAAAAAAGTCATCCACAATGGATTATTGACGAAGTTTCTTTAATTGAAACCGCAGACACATCGTTTGTAAAAATTGAAGTAATAAAAAATGGTGTGGAAGAAAACTTATTTTTTACGCTCAATGGAAAACTCTACAAATTCAAACAATATGCGTCTAACGAAGTTTGGACGACCTCTTTTTTAAAAGAGTCAAATTATTACAAATCAATTAAATACGATTTTTTAAATTCCATAGAAACATTTGAAGTTCCTGAAGTTTTGAAGGAAATTTCTGGTATTTCTGTTGTAGGTGATACTGCACTATTTTGCATACAAGATGAACTTGGTGTTGTTTTTCAAATTGATTTACGAGACAAATCACTTTCTACAGTTGGACGATTTACGGATATAGGTGATTTCGAAGACATTCAAGTCGTTGATAATAAAGTATATGTATTACGAAGTGACGGAAACATTTTTTCATTTGATTATGAAAATTTTAATGGAAAAATAGAACAATCTATGTTGAATATTCCATGTATGAATATGGAAGGTTTATTTTTTGACAAACAACAAAATCAATTCCTTGTTTCTTGTAAAGAACCAGCAATGGGATTTCGGACAACAAACAAGAAACAACATCGTCAAGATTTACAAACCAACGCAGACAAAGAACGTATTGTGTTTGCTTTTGACAAAAATTCTACTATTTCGCCTCAAAAATTTATATCTATTGCAATTGAAAATATTAGACAATTTATTCAAACAAACTATCATATTGCTGCAACTGAAACAATCACGTGTAACCCATCAGCAATCGCGAAAAATCCTATAACAAATGAATACTACATTTTATCTGCTGCGGACAAAATGATTGTTGTGTATGACAAGAACAATACTTTAAAAGATGTCATTTTACTATCGCCAGACGATTTTTACAAACCCGAAGGCATTGATTTCCTTTCAAATGGCGATATGATTATTTGCAGCGAAGGAATGAAAAAAGGTAGTTTACAAGGACAAGTTAGTGTTATTAAATTAGTGATTAACGATTAGTGATTAGTGATCAGTAATTATTTATGGGAACAATATACAAGTTGGCAGCACAATCATTTGTAACCATGTATCAGAAGTCAGTTTTCAGTTTGACTTCCATAATGGTAAGTTGATTACTCAAAGAGATTCTTCTATTCAACTAAATTACTACCAAGATGTATATCTTTCCCGGCTTAATGGTCAAAACGGTACCTGAAAATTGCTTATTTTTATTTAATGGTCAAAAAGTGCAAAAACCATGTAACAAGTTGAATATTAATATTTATATTTGTAGCATTATTAATAAAATAAGCAGAAAATGGTTGTCAATATGTATGTTGTTTTGTTCTGTCGGAGTTTTCGGACAGAATAATTTCGTTTACAACTTTCTTGATTCGTATTTTGACGGACCGCATTCAAAAATAAAAATTGATATGCCGATAACCGAAGCGACGCGAATTTTAACCGAAAACGGTTACAATGGAAATTATACAGGCAATAATATCGATATTTGCTATCGCAATACTTCCCAAGATTCTTATTGTACGTTCAGATGCACGAAAGACAACACACTCGAATATGTTCAATGGACAGGATGGTATGATTCTTCTTATTTCAAAACACCAGAAGAATTTGCAGACTGTATGTGTGAATATTTCAACTCTTTTGGTTTGGAATCTTGGTATTGTTTCGATGGGAAAACTAATTCTTGTTATCATGTTGGTTTCATATTATCCCCCGACACATACTTATTTGTGAGTGTTTATAGCACACAATGCTATTGTACTTTTACCCACCATTCCGATTGGAAGTCCCAAAATCCATACGAAACAGAAGCAAAAACAAAAAGAATATACACATTAAGTTCAAATTACAACGGAGAAGATGTGTATTATAAAGTAGAAAAAATGCCACAACATCCAGAAGGTATGAGAGCACTTGTAAATTACTTGGAATCTAAAGCAAATGAAATGTATCCTCCCGAAGCAAAGGCGAATAAATACGAAGGAGTTGTTATCGTACGATGCGTCATCACAAAAACTGGAGCCGTTGCACAACCAGAAATTGTCCGAAGTACAGCACAACCTTCTTTAAATCGTGCGGCAATTCAAATAGCACAAACCCTTCCCGATTTTATACCTGGCGAACAAGCGGGAGAAAAAATGAACGTGTACTTCTACATACCAATTCATTTTAATTCTCAACTCTTTTGACGACTGAAAATTGAACTCTGACAACAAAAATCTATACATCAAAGTTTCCTTTAATAACAAAAAAGCCCCGAAGAAATCTTCAGGGCTTTTTGTTTATACCGAATAAGAATTATTATTTGTTTTCTTTTTCTGCTTTTGAAAGTTCAGATTTCAATTTTGCTAAATCAGAAACATCGCCAAGAGTTGTTTTTTCCAAGTTAACAGCAACTTTCTTCATAGCTTTCTTAGTAGAAGTTGCTTTTGCTTGTTTTTCACTTTCTTCAGCTGCTTTCTTTTCATCTTCGAATGTTCTTGTATGAGAAACGAAGATTTTCTTAGCATCTTTAGAGAATTCAGTAACTTTGAAGTTCAATTTTTCGTCAACTTTTGCAGTTGTTCCGTCTTCTTTAACAATGTGAGAAACAACAGAAACACCTTCTACTCCATAAGGAAGAGAAACTGTTACATTTTTGTCATTAACTTCAACAATTGTACCTTCGTGAACGGAACCTACATTGAAAATAGTTTCAAATACATCCCAAGGATTTTCTTCCAATTGCTTGTGTCCTAAACTCAAACGACGTTGTTCTTTATCAACTTCAAGAACTTTCACTTCGATTTCAGCACCAAGAGATGTGAATTCTTGTGGATGTTTGATTTTCTTAGTCCAAGAAAGGTCTGAAATGTGGATTAAACCATCAACACCTTCTTCAATTTCTACGAAAATACCAAAGTTTGTGAAATTTTTAACAACAGCAGTATGTTGTGTTCCAACGGCATATTTTTCATCAATCTTTTCCCATGGGTCTGGATGAAGTTGTTTCATACCCAAAGACATCTTTCTTTCTTCACGATCAAGAGTTAAAACAACTGCTTCTACTTCGTCGCCAACTTTCAAAAATTCTTGAGCAGAACGTAAGTGTTGAGACCAAGACATTTCTGACACATGGATAAGACCTTCGATTCCAGTAGCAATTTCAACAAATGCTCCATAGTCAGCCATAACAACAACTTTACCTTTAACTTTATCACCAACAGCCAAGTTTGGATCAAGAGCATCCCAAGGATGTGGAGTTAATTGTTTCAAGCCAAGAGCGATACGTTTCTTATCATCATCGAAGTCAAGAATAACGACATTGATTTTTTGATCCAATTGAACGATTTCTTCTGGATGAGTAATACGACCCCAAGAAAGGTCTGTAATGTGAATAAGACCGTCAACACCACCAAGGTCGATAAATACGCCATAAGAAGTAATGTTTTTAACAACACCTTCAAGTACTTGACCTTTTTCAAGTTTTGACATAATTTCAGCCTTTTGTTGTTCAAGTTCAGCTTCAATAAGAGCTTTGTGAGAAACAACAACATTTTTGTATTCGTTGTTAATCTTAACAACCTTGAATTCCATTGTTTTACCAACGAAAATATCGTAGTCGCGAATAGGTTTAACATCAATTTGAGAACCTGGCAAGAATGCTTCAATACCGAATACATCTACAATCATACCACCCTTCGTTCTACATTTAACGTAACCTTTAACAATTTCGCTTGCTTCAAGAGCTTGATTAACACGATCCCAAGATTTCAAATTACGAGCTTTCTTGTGAGAAAGAAGCAATTGACCAGCTTTATCTTCTTGACTTTCTACAAAAACTTCAACTTTATCACCTACTTTCAAATCTGGATTATAACGGAATTCGTTGAATGAAACAACGCCATCTGATTTATATCCAATATTTACAACAACTTCACGTTTTGAAATAGAAACCACTGTACCTTCAGTAACTTCATTTTCTGCGATAGTTGACAATGTTTGTTCATATTTCTCTGCCATTGAATCTCTCTCAGTGACAGTATAACCACCCTGTTCAGCTTCGTATTTATCCCAATCAAATACTTCTTGTTGAGCTTTAGCTGCATTTACGATATCCTTGATATCCTCGTCAGAGCCAGTACCTTCTTCAACAGGTTCCTCTACTTCTTCTGAAGCAACGCTTGATGTGATTACATCTTCGTTTTCAAGTTCTTCGTTTTCTGTTTTTACTTTCTTTACCATTTGTTTTTTTATTAGTTAGACATTATGTTAATTCAAAAATTTCGCGGTGCAAAAGTAACATTATTATTAAATTTCTCGTGTGTTTTTTGCATTTTTTTGGCAATTGAGTTGATTTTTTTATCAAAAGCAGTACATTTGCACGATTTTATAAACCTCGCAAGGCGAATTTTTAATACAACGATATGAGACAATTAAAAATCACTAAGCAAGTTACTAACCGTGATACCCCATCACTAGACAAGTACTTGCACGAAATCGGTAAGGTTGATTTGATTTCAGCCGATGAAGAAGTTGAATTGGCTAAAAGAATTAAAGAAGGTGATAAAAAAGCACTTGACAAGTTAATAAAAGCCAATCTTCGTTTTGTGGTTTCTGTATCAAAACAATATCAAAATCAAGGTCTTAGTCTTCCCGACCTTATCAATGAAGGTAATTTAGGTTTGATAAAGGCTGCTCAACGTTTTGATGAAACTCGTGGTTTCAAATTTATTTCGTACGCTGTATGGTGGATTCGTCAATCTATTTTACAAGCTTTGGCAGAACAAGCTCGTATTGTTCGTCTTCCATTAAATAAAATTGGTTCAATCAATAAGATAAATAAAACATTATCTACTTTAGAGCAAGAGTTTGAACGTGAACCAACTGCAGAAGAGATTGCCAACGAAATGGACTGTTCTGCTCACGATGTAAAAGAATCAATGAAAAATTCTGGACGACATATTTCTATGGACGCTCCCCTTTCGCAAAGTGAAGAAGGTACTTTATA
>JAZRVS010000130.1:0-2527 GCA_045599365.1 Bacteroidales bacterium | reverse complement strand
GGGCTTGCAATCGTGCTCAACATAATCGCAGGCTTTATTCCGTCAATCATCGCGTCAAAGAAAGACCCCGTCATTGCACTCCGCAGCGGCGGCTGATAAAAAACAAAAACCTATTTTATGGCAACAAAAAAAGGCACAATCTGTGCCTTTTTTGTTTGTTTAATTCATAGATTTTTACAACTTATACAAGCAACAATTAGTTGACAACAAATATGCTGCATTAGCTTCGGGATCGCTGACGTCAATAGGCGTTCCGTTTTCCATATTTTCCCAATCCGTTATATCTTCATCAACAGCATACCAACCGTTTGGATCTTCAAACGTGACCTTGCTCAATAAATATTCAGATCCCGAACCAAATAGTATTGAACTTATTGTTACATTGCCAAAACTACCAAGACCTATTTGCGTTACGTTTGCAGGAATTACAATCTCTTCAACAGATGAGATTGAAACAAAAATAAGATGCGGGATGCATTGTACGTTTTCCCCAATTATTATAGTTTTGATGTTGTCCGAACCCAAAAAAAGTAAATATAATGAAAGAAGATAAGAAGGATTCTCGAAATCCGCATCTAAATTGATAGCATTCCAATATATCGTTTCTAAATTTGTGCAATAATTAAAGGCATCTTCACCTATGCTTGTCACACTGTCTGGAATTGTTATGCTTGTCAAACCACTGCAATAACGGAAGGCATAATCACCTATGCTTGTCACACTGCCGTCATCAGGGATAACACTGTTTTTGCAACCAAGCAATAATGTTTTGCTTGCTGTTTCAATAAGACAATTGCCAGCACTGTGATATACGCTATTCCCACTTGCAACGATTATGCTTGTCAAGCCACTGCAATAATAGAAGGCATATGAACCTATGCTTGTCACACTGTTGCCTATCGTCACGCTTGTCAAGCCACTGCATCCATCGAAGGCATACCGACCTATGCTTGTCACACTGTTGCCTATCGTCACGCTTGTCAAGCCACTGCAATAATAGAAGGCATAATCACCTATGCTTGTCACACTGCCGTCATCAGGGATAACACTGTTTTTGCAACCAAGCAATAATGTTTTGCTTGCTGTTTCAATAAGACAATTGCCAGCACTGTGATATACGCTATTCCCACTTGCAACGGTTATGCTTGTCAAACCACTGCACATATAGAAGGCATCTTCGCCTATGCTTTTCACACTGTCTGGGATTGTTATGCTTGTCAAGCCACTGCAATTATAGAAGGCCTCATAACCTATGCTTGTCACACTGTCTGGAATTACCAAATTCGTCAACAATTCACCATTGAGATATAACTTCTTTGCAAAATACAACGGATTTGCATAACCAACTCCAAACGATATATTGCACCATGCGGCAAGGTCTGTGATATGAACTGCAGTCAGACCACTGCAATAAAAGAAGGCCCAATCTCCTATGCTTGTCACACCATTACCTATCGTCACGCTTGTCAAACCACTGCATCCAGAGAAGGCAGAATTACCTATGCTTGTCACACTGTCTGGGATTGTTATGCTTGTCAAACCACTGCAATAAGCGAAGGCCTCTTCACCTATGCTTATCACAGGCAAGTCATTATAAGTTGCAGGTATGATTAAATTCGTTATATCTTTATTAGAAACGCCAGTAACTTCATAAGAACTTTCGTCATCATTCAATGAATACGTCAAGCACTTTGTATATTCCGTTTCTCCGCATCTTGAGCATACGCCATCAACAAAATCATGCCCAAGTGCAGGGATTTCTTGATGCGTCGTATAATCGCATCTTGAACACGTATCATATTCATACCAACCTTTTTCTGTGCAAGTCGCGTCTTGTCCATCGTGATGCACCAAGTCATGGTTGAGTGCAGGGATTTCAACGTAAGTTGTATAATCACATCTTGAACATGTATCATACGCATACCAACCTATTTCCGTGCAAGTCGCGTCTTGTGCATTGTGATGTATCAAGTCATGGTCAAGTGCAGGGATTTCAACGTAAGTCGTATAATCGCATCTTGAACACGTATCGTATGCGTTCCATCCTATTTCCGTGCAAGTTGCATCTTGCGCATTGTGATGTATCAAGTCATGATTGAGTGCGGAAATTTCTTCATACGACGTATAATCACACCTTGAACATGTATCGTATGCATACCAACCTATTTCCGTGCAAGTCGCGTCTTGTGCATTGTGATGTATCAAATCATGGTTAAGTGCTGGAATTTCAACGTAAGACGTATAGTCACATCTTGTACATGTATCATACGCATTCCAACCAATTTCTGTACATGTTGCTGCTTTGCCATTGTGATGTACTATATCATGGTCCAATGTTGGAATTTCTTCATATGTCGTATAATCACAAAATGCACATGTTTCGTATGCATTCCATCCTACTTCTGTACATGTAGGATTCTTCGCTTCGTGTATTAAATATTGGTGACTTGCTGGTATTTCTTCATATGTCGTATAGTCACATCTTGAACATGTATCATACTCATACCAACCTATTTCCGTGCAAGTT
>JAZRVS010000129.1:0-68118 GCA_045599365.1 Bacteroidales bacterium | reverse complement strand
AGGTCTTTAAGGATAGATTCTAATCTGTCTAGGTCTTCTGTTGTTAGTTTTTTTTTACGTTGTCGGAGGCTTGACCCCAAAACTCAAAACGTGATAATGATTTTTCTGATGTAATTTTCATTTTGATTTCCTTTCTTAATTTCGTGTGTGTAGGGAATCTGTAACTAGGTTGTGTACCTAGTTACAATTCGTATCGGTTATTGTTCTAAAAATAAAACACAATCAACCGTATCATTCCATTGTGGTTGAGCGTTTAGATAAGACTCCAATTCCTCTAACGTTTCTTCGTCCATCTGATTCAACCTTCTTTGGAGTCTGGAATAGAATCCTTGTGAATTTGCAAAAGTATCAACTGTTGATTTAAAAATTTCAAAATTTGTCATATTATTTTCCTTTCTTTTTGTTAATAGTCCTCGCCCATAAGTTCGGCGTTTATAAGATTTATTTTAGATTCAATTTTAGATTGCAATTCGGTTTCGTTTTCGGCAATAGCAAGATTTAAGGCACACTCCCACATCTTTTTTGAGAGGCATAGAAGTTCGCTTTTTGATGTTGGCTTAACTGGTATCATAAAAAAGTTAGAATAGGTTATAATTTTGTTTTCAAGTCGTTTTAAGCGAGTTGTCAATTCGTGTTTAGTTAGTAGTCCGTCTTGATAGTTACGAATAAATGCGTCAAATTCATCGTCAAATGCGTTATAGAAAAATCTAAATGCGTCTTGAAAATAGGTGTAGCAGTTCATCTTGTTTGTTCCTTTCTTATAATAATTCAGAGTTGACCTCTTCTGTTACAACGGCAACAGATTCTTGGTTTAATGTTTCTTTGATTTTGGAAACAGTAGATTTCAAATCAAAATCAGATTCAAAATCAAAAACTGATACGATTAAAGTTGTTTCAATCGTTTTAGTTCCATTTCGGTGGGTATAGATTCCTTTTCCCTCTTGAATCGTACAATCGGGCAAAATGTGATTGAGCATTTTATATGCGTCAATAGTTGTGATTTCTTGCTGATATGTGTCTTTGTCATTAAGACCGATGAATAATGTATATTTTTTCATTTTGATTTCCTTTCTTTGATTTTGATTTTTTCAATTTCAAAATGAGATTGAAATTGAAATGGAATTTGAAGTTTGATTTTGAAAACTAGGTTGTGTACCTAGTTTAAAAGTTTTTATAAAATAGATGTTTTACACTTCGTATCGTGTAAAGCTAAATAATAAGGACTTGTTCCTTATTTGATGATTTAATCATATCATATAAAATGGGCTTTGTCAAGTCGTGTTAAATGGTTCGTTATTGTGGACGCTTGGCATAAGGGCTTTATCGTTAAACTAGGTCTTATACCTAGTTTTTAGCTATTTGCTATTAAAAGCCTATTTCCCCATTTTCATACAAGCGACTCAGCTTATCACTTGTCGTTATTTTATTGTGTTTCTTGGCGTATAAATCCACATATAAAGCCGAGCCGATTAAGCCTAAAAAACTTGTTACACCTAACATCATAGCAAAAGCAAAAAGCATTGTTTTATCCCCTTTCTTTTTAATGTGATTATTTAAAACTAGGTCATATACCTAGTGCCGAGTAGTTAAAAAAAAGTAGTGTCAAGAGAGCAACTACATTAAGGACACAAAAATCTCTCTTGACACTTTTATTGTAGCACTTACTTAAAAGGTTGTCAAGTGCTACAATAAGCGAGCCAAAAGCAAGGCTGTATTATAACTAGGTCATATACCTAGTTTTTAACTTTTTAAGACGTGTAAAAGTGCTTATTGTACACGCACGACGAGTCGGGCAAATTTGCCAAAAATTGCCAAAAAACTAGACAAAAAACTAGACGAATAGACAAAAAGTACAAAAAGAGAACAAAAAAGCATAAAATAGGGGGCGGGGGCTTGTACCCCCGCCGAGTCGGGCTTTATGCTACTTTTTTAATATTTATTTTTTCACAATTTAACATATTTTTAATAGTTGATATTTTTACAAAATACTCATCTTTTAATGTGTAAAGATTCTTATTACTTATCAATGCTTGGATAACCATTGATAAGAGTATATTCACACACTCGGAGTCTGACTCGATGAGTTTTTGAGTCAATGCATCCCATTTTAAAAATAGCGCATCGTCAATTTCTGCTATCGACTCTGATTCTTGCTTATCTTGATTAGCTTGATTAGCTTGATTATCTTGATTATCTTGATTATCTTGGTTATCTTGCTTTTTTTCAATCTTTACGAATAAAGAAAATGAAGTAAAAGATTTTGCTAAAATTTTAACATTTTCTTCTACCGACAATTGCATGTCAATTTTATCAATGTTACCATTTTTATAAATGGCACTTAACCATTTAAGGATGTTGGTGTTGCGTCCCATTTTTTTAAACACTTCTTTTCCATAAAAATCTTCTAAATAGGGCTTATAAATATTTTTAACAACTTTTTTAAAATCGTTGTTAAAATCTTTGTTGTCAGCAAGTCTTTTTTTAGAGTCTAGCGCATAGGTTACAAGCGCATTAAAACTTGTGGTTTTTGTTGTTTTTTCAATTTTTGCAATGGTTTCTTTATTTATAAAGTATATAGTCATGTTGGACTCCTTAATGTTTTTTTTTTTTTTTTTTTTTTTTTTTGTTAATATATCAAAAGGCTTTATTGCCTTTTGATATATTAACTATATCACTTTTTTTTTAAATTGTCAAGATGTTTTTTATAAAAAATAAAAAAAAATAACTAGGTTGTGCACCTAGTTAAAAAAAGCCCATCCCTAAAATATACCGAAAAAACAGGATAACTTCCCAACCCACTCCCTCACACCAACCGACCCAATTTTTGATTTTCAAGTGTGCCAGCTCCAAGCGTATGGGAACTTGGAGCTGGGCACTTGGCACTTACTACTTGGAGCAGCTTATTTTGAGCTGGGCACTCACCACTTGCCACCAACACCAGCTCCAAGCACTCATCTCATCTCAATGCTCTTTTTAGCTATTTGATAATATTCTTTATCCAATTCTATTCCGATAAAATTACGATTCAAATTCTTGCAAGCGACACCTGTTGTTCCAGAGCCCATAAATGGGTCAAGCACAGTTGAATTTTCTGTTGTAAAATTTCTCAAAATACGTTCAACTAGCTCAACTGGAAAAGAGGCTTTGTGTTTTGTGTTTCGTTCTCTTTTTATATCCCACACATTTGTTTCAGTTCCACGAGCAAAATTGCAAACATCAAAGGCTCTGTTATAAGGTTTGCTATTCTGGAGTACAAAAATAAATTCAAATTGAGAATTCAACATTTTAGACATCATAGCTGGTTGAGCATAGCCTTTGTTCCATATAATTACTTCTTTAATTTTGTCTGAAAATTCTCCGAGAAGTTTGAACAATGCTGGTTTGTTTCCAGTAATCATTTGAATATTATAAAAAACAATGTCCGACAATGTTAATGCTTTTGTTAAAAATTCTTTTTGTTGCTCAAAGTATTTGTCCATTGGCAAATCGTCTGAAAAGTTTTTGTATTTTGTTGAGAATTCATTTACGGATTCTTTATATCCACAGCGACTCACATATTTTCCTTTTCTGACACGTAAATTCATATTATATGGAGGTGATGTTATAATTGCGTCAACTTTAACGCCTTTTTGTATCATTTCCTCCATAATTTCAAAGCAATCTCCGTTATATAATTGTGAGTTGGCTTCCTGAACAGGGAGATTGCCTCCCTGTTCTCTGATATATTCTATAATTTCTAATGTCATAACTTATTTCCCTTTCTTTTTTCTATTAGTTCAAGTTCTTTGTTACTTGCTGGTTTAACACTTACCAAGTTCCGAGATGTTTTCATCCTTTTCTCTTTCTTTTTTTAACACTTACCAAGTTCCGAGATGTTTTCATCCTTTTCTCTTTCTTTTTTAACGATTATCTTTTTTCCCTTCTGACAGGTGTCCCTTTGTCCTTGTCCAGTGTGAGTCCATTCACCAACAAGTTGTTCACTGAGAAGCCGTACAAAATACCCTGTTCTCTTAGCGTATAGGAGAATTTCCTCCGTCCCACAGGCTTTGCATCTGCTTTGGCGTAACAGAAATTCCGATAACTTTCGTACAGCGTATCTATTTGTATTGAGGAATTCTGGTCTTTCTTCGGTCCTTCCTCCGAAGTCAGATAGAAAAAAACGGAGTTATTTTGAGAAATCATATCAGATACAATTCTCAAATGGCTGTCTGGTAATGTGTAATCACCTCTGTCACGAACTTCTTTCATTGTGGAAATTGCCCACGCAACAATGCTTTCACGTTCTTCAGCTGCAATTATTCTGCCAATATCAATGATTTTGTCTTCTTCTTTAACAACATTGTTGAATTCAAGCACCAACCAACGTCTATTGAAACCTTCTGTGGTATCTTTTGATTTTGGTAAGTGATTTGACGCAAACCAATGTGTTGCTTTTGGTCTGAACTTGAAGTTTTGTCCGAATTTGTAAGACGTTTCAAGCTCACTTCCGTCAATTACTTGTTTGAAAACAGCACTTGGAATTGATTTTGTTTCGTCTAATTCTCCACAAATGTTTAAATATGAAGTGGATAAAGACGCTAAATAAAAGCCATTGTCAAAATCGTATGGTGTGACGCAAGATGTTACCTCAGTTGGCAATAAATTTGATAATACTGTCAACACTTGGCTTTTCCCTGACCCAGCAATTCCGTAAAGCAATACAGCTCGTGCAAAGGATGGTCCATATCCGAAGATAGTGACTGCAAAAGCCTCTTGTAATGCTTTAACTTTGTCTTCGTAGTCAGAGTCGGTGTTCCAATATGATTGAAGCAACTTTTTGAATTTCGGTGAATTGTCCAAACTTGCTTTTTCTGGTGAATATGGATAAGGCAACGTGTATGTGCAACCATATTTTTTGTCGTGTTTGTGTATTTCACCGTTCACATCAACAAATCCGTTTGAGAAATTCACACCTTTTGTTTCAACATCACAAATTTGTTGGTCAACAAGAGATTTCATAACGTTGTAAATTCCCAAATGGTCGGAGTTTTTCTTTGCAGCTGGTAAATATCCATATTCTGAAGAAATTTCTTTTAAAATTTCATTTTTTTCCAATGTTTCCCAGTGTGAACCACCCCATTTCCAGAATTGGTCACGCCAAAAGCGAATCGAGTTGTATTCACGTTGTACTTCGTATTGGTCCTCGTCTGGAATACGGTCATTTATGTCTTTTAACACAGCTTTTGCGATTTCTGTGTGATTTAAGCCACTAACTCCGTTTGAACGAAGTTCAATAATGCGTTTTCTTAAAGCCGGAACTGAAATGCTGTCTTTGTTTGTGTTAACCAAGTGTTTTATTGATTGTTCTTCTTGGATAACTGACATATTTGAGCGAGCAATTCGTTCAACAACGTATTCAATGACATTACTTCTTTCTACTGAGTTTAATTCAGTTGGCTCAAGATGTTCTTTGACATATTGTTTCACTTTTTCAAAGTCCCAGCTTTCAATGTCTTCTTTTGCGTCAATTCCGAGTTCTTGTTTTTCTTTGTCACTCAAGTCAACGTCCCAGCCTTTTGGCAATACCTTCTTTTTTGGTCCGAGAACATCTTTCATAACAAATTTTACGAGATTTTTGATACCTTTGTTTACGTCAACAGGGTCACCTGACACTTGTTCCACTTGAGTTGAGCACCAAGCAACTAACATATCCATAGCTTCTTTTAATGTTACTTCACCACGAAGAACTGCTTGTGCATAAACGCCAGCCACAGAAGTCATTTTAACGTCACGAGAGCCTTGTGACACGTAGTCAACTGTTCGTGTCCAACCAGAATTGTTTAATTTAATTCCCAAACTTTCTTCAAATGCTGAACGTAATAACGTTTCAATATTTTTCGGCAAAGGTGGTAATTGGTCAACTACATCATATAAGTTTGCGTTTGCCACATAAGGTTGCTTGGTATCTGGGTGAATTGATGGAGGCAACACCACTTGTGTTCCAGAAGAGAGTAACTCGCAGATTGTTCTCCCTAATTCGTCTTTGATACGGAAAGTTTTTTCGCCATTGTAACGAAACATCAATACTTTTCCTTTTTTACCAATACGAACCCAAGCTGATTTTGGAACGAGAGTGTCAATTAAAGCGATTTCTGCTTCGTTTGTACTATCAATATCAAGTGCGACACAGCGAGATTGTTTCCCCAATGGCAAACCAATATTGTTTTCACTGAATTGTTGCAACCATTTTTCTTGTGATTCTTTATCTGGCATTTGGTCAGAGTATCTCTGCCAGCCAGCAGGACAAGGAGCTTTTCCCATAGATTTTCCGTCAGCGTTGAGTGCGTCCCATTTGTGTAACGGAATGACAGGTAATCCTTTATCCCAATATTTTGGAGCATTTTCTCTAAAAATCATAATTAACTCCTATTTAATTAAGTCAATAACTCTATTTGCTTGTTCTTCTGTTAATATTTCTAAAACAGCGTTTTCAAATTGTCTTACATTTTTGATTTCTTTGGATTCTTTCATCATATCCAGCAAATCTTTTAATGTGGTTGTCTTCAATTTGATTAAAGCGATTTGTTCACGAGGGTCTAAATCTTCTTTAATATCAATTAACTGCATTGATTCGTATAAACGCACTGTTTCTTCTTCAATGTCAACGTCGTGTAAGTTTTTCTTTGAAGTATCGTCATCTGAATATTTTTTAAGAAGAACATCTGACAACGCTTTTTTTGTCATATCATCATACGGAGCTTTATCTAACAAACTTGGATTTTTCTTTAATTCAAGCATAAATGAAAGCAGTTCGTACACTTTTTTAAATTCTATCTGTGGATATTCCATTTTCTTTTTCCTCGTTTATTAAGTTTTGATATTCTTCCAATTGGTCAGCTGTGAAAAAGCGTTTTCCTCTAAAGTTTGTTTTTGGCGTAATGTCACCACGTTCAATATATCGGTACATAGTACGTCTTGAAATGCCTAACATTTCGGCAAATTCTTTAACATTATATTTTAACATTATATCTCCTTTTCTTTCATTTTAACAAATTCTATTGTTTTTTTAAGGTCTTTCATTGTTATTTTAAGAAAATCTGGTTGTTCATTATTGAAAATCTCTAAGTATTTCTTTTCACCAATCTGGCATATCTTCTCTAAATCAATCATTTCAGCTAAATCAAGCATATCTTCGTAAGAAAAACTGTTTGATATAGAATCTTTTTTTCTAAAGCAAACTTCATAACAATCTGGGTTAACACAACGGTCAATGTTACATTTTTTCTTTAAACAAGAACCGTCATACCGAACACTTTGTACGTCTAAACAACTGAGAAGTTCTCTTACAAATTTGTTTCTTTCAATGCTATTGCAATTTTGGTATATCCAATGCCTTGATAATTCGTTCTTTTTGTTAAAACAGATAACATTGTGTCTGTTCAACAACGAAAACATTTTAGATAAATTCATAATTTCCTCACTTTCTTTTCTTGACTGGCACACTATGGCACACTTTTACAAAATAAGTCAAGAAAAAAATGTTGCTTTTTTAAAATTTTTTTGCTAATCTATAAAAATCAAGGAGTTGATATGGCAAACGACTATTTAGAAAGATTTGCAAACAGACTAAAAGAAAGAGCTGCAGTTGCTACAATGGGCGATTGGATTTGTGCGAATACGACTCGTGCAGGAAATAAGTTTTCTTTTACAAAATATCCCTTTCAAAAGGCGATTGCTGACGATATGCACCCCTCTGTTTGTGTTAAAAAGTTATCACAGGTTGGTTTATCTGAGATTAACTACAGAAAAATGATAGGTTTCTTGGCACGAAACAAAGGAGTTACTGGTTTATACACTTATCCTGATTTAGTTATGAAGAAAATTCAGGCACAAACTCGTATTAAGCCGATTTTTGATAACGATTTTCCAGCTAGAAAAGAAGATATTAGAAATAATGACGTTATGCAATTAAACGATTCGTTTTTATATATATCGGCGAACACCGAATCGTCGGCTACGTCAACTGCAGTTGACTTTATTATGAATGACGAGTACGATTTGTCAAACCAAGAGTTCTTGGCGTTAGTTAATTCTCGTATTCAGGGTTCAGATTATAAAATAAAGCACGGTTTTTCAACGCCAACGTTTTCTGGTTACGGAATTTCTTTGGAATATGAGAGTTCTGACAAAAGAGAATACTTTTATAAATGTGAACATTGTGGGCATTGGCAAGTTCCGTTGTATGACAGAGCTTTTGTTCACATTCCAGGTTTGCCAGATGAAGTTACAGATTTAAAAACAGAATTAACAGAAAGCATTGTAGCTGGATTAGATTTAGACAACGCTTACGTGTTCTGTGAAAAGTGTGGAAAGCCGATTAAAGAGCTTTCAAATGGAGATAGACGAGAATGGGTTGCCGAATTTCCTGATAGATATACACACGGATATTGGGTAAGACCATTTTCTTCAAGTGTTTTATCAATTAGATATTTGGTAACGACAATGGCAGACTTTATTAAGAAAAACGAAATAAGACGTGGAATTAACACCGTATTAGGAGAAGAATACAGCGACTCGCAGACACGATTAGATAAATCTGCGATTATTGCTTGTATGAAAGAAAGTCGTGTTCCTGAAATAAATAGTGCAACACCTGTTTTTATTGGAATTGATATGGGTAGTTCTTGTCACATTGTTTTGTCAACAAGTAAAAGACACGCTTTTTATTTCACAGCAGTTCCTCCAGAGGCGTTGAAACCGACAGTTGAAGAATTGTGTAAGAAATACAACATTGTCTATGGAGCTATTGATAGATACCCATATACTCCGACATCAAATGAAATAAGAGATATGTCAAACCGAAGAATTTTTCCGATTGAATATAGCTACGGTAAAACGGTTGAACCAGTAAAAGAGGTTGCCGGAGAAATATCATATTACAGAGCAAACAGAACTAATGCTTTGGATTTAATTATGCAAGGAATTAACTCTGGTTTCTTGGAATTGTATGGCTACACCACATATCAAAATGTTTTGATTGAGCATTTAAGAGATATGTTTAGAGATGATTCCAATGCCGACAAACAGCCTATTTGGAAAAAGATTAGAGGGAACGACCACTTTTTCCACGCATTAGCATATTCGTTCATAGCCATTGAAATCGGAAACTTTGAAATTGGTTTGAACGAAACAAAAGAAACGAGAGAGTGGTTAGATTTTGGTGGAGCTCAAAAAGAGCTTTACAATGACGATTTATTAGAGTATTCTAACAGAAGATTTAACAATACAATACGAAAGCGATGGTAAAATGGCAACGACAAGTTTAAGTAAAATGTTTGAGTTTATCCTGCCTAAAAGCAAACAAAGAGCTGGTGGGGTAAGTATAACTGACAGTTTTGACCCTTCAAACACAAGTGAAGCGTTAACTTTACCCGAATATCAAGAGCATTTAACTGACATTCAAGAAAGCCGTGTTTCAGATAACAGTATGGAGTTGGTTAAAAATCTTATGCGCACTGACCCAGATGTTAGTGCTGCAGCTAATGCTTATTTAACAGTTGCCGATACAAAATTATTATATCAAGTTAGAGATTCGCAAGGGCAAGTCAGCAAAGACGGACAATCATTATTATATTCTCTTCTTTATCGCATTTTTTCAATTACCGATTATACTTTGGGTTATCAATCAAAGCCGTCTTTAAATGAATTTTTGAACAACTTGCGTTATTTGTTGTTAATGAGAGGTTCTGTCGGAGCTGAACTTATTTATGATAAGACAATGCAACCTTCAACAATTCGTTGTGTTGATATGGCAACTGTCAAATTTATTGAAAAATCTTCTGGTGAGTTTAAGCCAGTTCAAGAAACAGATAACGTTGACGAAACGAGTTTGGATATTCCGACATTTTTCACAACGAGATATAAACAAGACCCGACAGATGTTTATTCATATTCTTTCTTCACTTCAGCGATTAACACGATTGCAGCAAGACAAACGGTTATCAATGATTTGTATAGAATTATGAGAATTACTGGTTTTCCAAGAGTTACATTGGAAGTTGTTGAAGAAATTTTGAAAAATCGTTGTCCAGACGAATTGAAAAACGACAAACGTAAATTTAACGAGTGGGTAAATCGTCAATTAAATCAAATTGCAGCTAGATTTTCTGATATTCGTGCTGATTCTCCGTTTGCTCACACAGACAGCATTAAAGTTTCTATCTTAAACGAGAAAAATCCAGGTGCTGCGTTACAAGTTGAAGAAATTATTGAAACATTGAACGCTCAAAACCAAGCCAGCTTGAAAGTTGTACCTACTGTTTTAGGTCGTGGCGAAGCTGGCGTTAATACAGCTTCAGTTGAAAGCCGTATTTTCAGTTTGAGTGCTGACACATTAAACAAGCCGATTGCTGACTTGTTGTCACGTTGTATGACACTCGCATTACGTATGGCTGGTTTTGACGGTTTTGTTACCTTCTGGTTTGCTCCAGCTGAACTTCGTCCAGACTTGGAGTTGGAAGCTATGCGTATTCAAAAGCAAACTCGCTTACAAAAAGATTTGTCATTGGGTATTATTTCAGACGAAGAATACGCTATGGAAATGTATGGACGAGCTCCACTTGATACAGCTCCAGAATTATCTGGCACTAACTTTTTAGACGCTCAAGATAGTGCTGGCGATGAATCAGCTGTTGGTGAAACAACTCGTGACAATTCCTTAGGTCGTTCTTTAACACCTCAAGACGCAGACTCAGCTGACTCCAATGTGAACAAATAGTTAAGTTCTGTTAAAAAATAACTATTGAAAATTTAACTAAAATGTTTTATCAATGAAAAAGCGAGGTATATTATGAGTAAAGAATTGATTTTAAGTGGTGAGTTGTTAGACAGATTTAAAGACAAATTTGGCGAAGAAGTAGAACCTTCAAATTTTTATTGTATTAAAGTTAGGGCAATCAGTACAGAACCTTTACATCAAGGAACAATTTTTGACGGAGCTGTTCCAACAGAGCAAGTTATTTTTGATTTATCAGATGAAGTTAACAATACTAATAACAATGTTGGTGTGGCTATTATGCACGACCACGAGTCTTTGAGTGTTGGAAGATGTTTCTTTTCACGAGTTCAAGATGAAGGTGGTGTAAAATCTTTAATTCTTTATATGGCGATTTTAAAAACAGAAGAAACAAAATCTGTTATTGCTAAAATTGAGAACAATGTGTTAGACGAAGTTTCAGTCAGTTTCACAGCAAAAGAAGCAAAATGCAATAAATGTGGCTTTGATTATATGAGTGATGAAGCTGATATGGAACATTGGTTTTCAATGACTTGTCCAGAAGGACATACTATTGGAAAAGACGGAACTCATTTGATATTGAACGGTGCTGAACATTTTTCAGAAACGTCAATAGTCAACAGAGGTGCAGCAAACAAACCAAAAATTTTGGATAATCCAAAAGAACAAAGTTATTTGTTGGCTGCTAGTGGTGGTAAGCCAAACAAATTGGTTGTTTGTTTTGAAAAAATGGAGAAAGCTTTAATGGCAAACGAAGAATTAGTACAATCTCAAGCCACAGAAGAAGTGGTAGCTCCTGCTGTGGATTTAGAGGAAAAAGTCAAAGATTTGGAAACAAAATTAGCTGAAGCTAATGCCAAACTTGACTTACAAGAAAAAATCAAAGAAATGGAAGCTAAATTAGCTGAAAAAGAAAGTCAAATTGCTGACTTAGAAGCTAAATTAGCTGAAAAAGAAACTGAACTTTTATCTTTAAAAGAAGGTAAAGACGAATTAGAAAGTCAATTATCTTCTGAAAAAGAGGAAAGTGGTAAGGTTATGAATTTTTTGAGAGAAGAAGTTAAAAAAGTTTTAGTGGCTTCTGGCTCAAATAACGAAGAAGTCCCAGAAGACTTGAATGGGATTTCTGAAGTGCTCGGAAAAGGTCAGCAATTATTGGCTTCCTTAATCCCAGCAGGTGGTGTGTCAGCACAATTTGAAAACAAAGATTCTAAAAAAGAAGCTTTCTTTGGCGAATACAGTGCTGAGCAACTAAAGGCATTTCAAGTCAAATAATATGAAAGGAACAAAAAATGGCATTTGAAATTACATTAAATGGACAAGTTTTTCCTGATTTTAGACTCGCATTCAATTTGACTGATACTGTTTCTGATATTGACGCTGTAATCGGATTAGCTGTTACACAAGATACATCTGCTGCAGAATCTGTTAAAATTGCAACTGACGGTGACGAAATTTTAGGAAGACTCTTTATGGTTGAAGATAGAACTGAACAAGGTGGTTCTGTTGTCGCTACTGTTGAAACAAAAGGTGGCTACAAATTAGCTTATGCTGACGGTCAATCAATCTCTGTTGGTGATATGGTTGTTGGTGCTGCTGGTGGTAAAGTTCGTAAGAAAACAACTGGTGACACAGCCGTTCAAGGACTTCGTGTTTGGGCAGTTGACACAACAAACAAAACAGTAACAGTTTGTGTTTTATAAGGAGCTAGAAAATGGAACCGATTACAAAAATTAAAAAAAGAAAACTTGAAGACATCGTAAAACCTTTGTTAGACGATTCTGAAACAAAATCTCGCGAAGCTGGTTTATCATTATCTCGTGAAGCAGCTGATTATGGCATCAACTTAAAAGACTTTTTGGATTTAGCAGTTGATTTATCAGAAGGCGAAGAAGCAAAAGCTCACGCTAACGGTTTAAGTGGTTATGAAATGACTTGTGCTAAATTGGGATTACCTGGTAAAAACGATTACCGTAATCAAATCACATTAGCTCAAGCTTCTGACACATTCACAACAAAACCAGGTACTCGTATTTTATTCCCATATACGATTGACTCTGTGTTACGTTGGGAAAATCGTTTGGACAACTTAGAAAGCGTTGAAAATATGATTTCTGGTTCACGTACAATTCGTGGCGTTGAATTAGTCCGTGTTATTGGTAAAGACACAGACGAAGACCGTAAAACATACGGTGTTCCAGAAGGTTCTCGCATCCCTGTCCATCGTGTGACAATGAGCGAACGTTCCGTGAAAATTTACAAACACGGTTCTGGTGTTGAAATGACATACGAATTCAATCGCAGAAACGCTTTAGATTTAATTACTCCGTTTGCTGCTCGTATTGAACGTGACTTGAACGCTTCTAAATTATCTGCTTGTACAGGTATTATGTTAAATGGTGACGGCACAAATGCTGGTGCTATCGCTGTTACGGCAACTGGTGCTACGACAAGTTCTGATTTAACATACGATATGTTAATGGAAATCGCTATGCGTGCATTACGTGACAAAAACCCAATTAACACAATCGCTGGTAACTTAGACGCTTATGCTCAATTTGTCAAATTATTTGGTACAGCTGCTATTTCTTCAGCTTACAATGCTGACCAATTAGCTGGCAAAGGTGGTGTTGGTTTATCCTTACAACAAAACCTCTTTATGCCATTAAAATTTGTGTTGAACACAAATGTTCCAGCTGGCAAATTGTTATGCTTCAATAAAGAAGAAACGATTGAAGAATTAGTGGAAGCTGGTTCTCGTATTGAAGAAGAAACAAGAGCAGTTATGAACCAAACAATTACTTATGTTCGTACAGAGAACACAGGTTACAGTTTGATTTTCCCGAAAACTCGTTACTTGTTAACATATAGAACACAAGCTTAAAACTAAATAGAGCCTCCTCCAAAAGAGGAGGCTTTAAAACTTAAAGGAGATAAAATGAAAGTTTTAGTTAAAACAAATAGTGAATCAACAGTTTTAGTTTTGCCTGACGCTGATTTTATTGATTCATCTCGTTATCGTGTCAAAGACATTTATCCTGTTATGGATAATTGGGAAGGCAGAAACTTAATTTCTCTTTTTTATGTGGACGACGAAGCAAATGACGACGATTATAAGGCTTTTATTAAAGAATTTGGGAGCGATAGCCCTAAAGAATATATTAAAAAGTTTGAGAAAAAAGAAGAAGTAGTAGCTGAAATTAAAGAAGAAGTAGTAGCTGAAGTTAAAGAAGAAGCTCAACCAAAAACAAAATCAAGAAAAGGTAAATAAGAATGATTGACGTATTTGTTGCAACAAGTCACACGATTGAAATACCTCTTATTGAAAACGGAGAAGAAAATTTTATTTCGTTTCAAGAAGGGCGTGACAGCATTGTGTATTCAATTTTAGATACAAACGGAGTTCCACTTGAGAATTTCAAAGAAATTGATTTAGCAATAAACGCAACAAATCCGTCTATTGTTCAAATTCCACTTCCTTGTGATATAAATACTATTGAAGAAAGTTCTGATTTTACGATTCGTTTTGTTGACGTAACTTGTACGCTTAATGGAAGTTACATACACAAGAGAGTTCCGTATAGAATTATAAAATTTGTTCCGTACACGGTCACAAAAGATGACGTTAGAAATATATTCGGTTTAACTTCAAACGTTATAACTGACGATATGCTTGACTTGTATTCATCGTATTTAAAAGTTAAGCAAAATCTTGGAGATGAGTTTGACGAAGCAATAACTTCTTTTGGATTAACTTCACAAAAAGCGAATCGCATGATTGCATTGACTTCTGCAATTTCGTTAGAAGTTGCTTTACCGATTATTGTTGCAAAGATTGAATCGGACTCTATTGTAAGTCAAACTCGTTTTACAATGACAAAAGACGATTTTATGGATTTAATCTCACGTTTAAAAGGTGAATTAGAAGAGCTAACTGACGAAATAACTGGCGACACAGCTGACAGTATGACACTTGGATTTGTAATCGGAAGTTTTGACGACATATTTACTGGAGGTCAATAATGGACTTAAAGAGAGTTGGACGCAACTTTTATAAAGTTTATAGAAAAGAAGACGGTTCTTTTTTCAAAGGATTGATTGGTAAATCTCCTTTAACTGGTCGTTACACAAACTACGCCATTGGTGGTACGATTTTATACACATCTCCGACAGCGAATGTAAAAGTTGGTGACATTTTTTTCACTAATTTCAATCGTGCAGTTATGTGTATGGACGATATGCCAGAGGAAAGTTTAGGTTCAACTCAAAAATTATTCACTTTAAAAATCGTTGAAACAAAGATGAACTGGCTTCGTGCAAAGTTCATTGAAGACCCTGTTTCTGGTGAATTAAGTGACTCTGGTGAATATGAAGATTTAGGCAACTTGTATTGTGCGTTTGAAGATGACGGAAAAAGTATGGACACAATGCAAATCAAGTTTGACAAATACAATGTCGTAACGAACAAAGAATTGCAAGTTAATGATATTCTTGTCAATGACAAAGACGAAAGATTTGTTGTAATGCGTTCCGAACATTATGTAGGAGCAACTGTAGCAAATGTCCAAAGACAATGATTTCATAGAAAAAATAAGTGAAATAGTTATGGAAAAAGCGATTCGCATTAGTGAATCTCGCTTTGAAGATATTGCAAAAATTGCTTATTCTGTGACGAGAAGAGTTCAAGAAGGATATTTCAGAGAAGTTTCATCAGCTATGGATAAATATTTCAAACCGAGAAACACTGGAGAAGAGAACTATAGTGCCGTTTTCTCAAATATCCATTGGAAAAATTTGAAATCAACAACACGAGCTGCAAAAGGAAACGGAAGAAAATGGAGAAGTGGTGAAGAAGGAGTTACTCACTTACAAGATTTTTTGACAACTGTTTCTGTTGAAGATTATTTTCCAAGCACTAAACTTATTAAATATCAGCCTATTAAAATAAGAAATAGTTATTATAGAAGATTTGCTTTAGATGTTAGTTTGGGACATTATAGAACGAAGAGATTTATACAAAACGAATCTGGAAAAGGAAGTAAAACACAAGAAACAAAAATTACAGGTGTTGTGAGTGGAAGTGAGGGAAAAAGCAACGAAGAATTGCGTCCTTTGTTTGAGCCTATGGCTCAATATTATGTTAAATATAAAATTCCACGAAAGATAAACGAGGAATTGAAAAGAAATGGTTATAAATTAGAATTAAAATAAGGAGTTGTAAATGAATAAACAGCAGGAATTTAACGCAAAGATTTATTATTTATCACGTTCATCTGTAATCAGAGCTATTTCTGATTGTTGCAGAGTGGTAAAAGAATTAGAAATATCAAAAGACGCCACTTTTTTTGACTTTGATTCACACGCAGAAAATTTTGAGTTAATTCAAAACGACGTCATTGGATTGCGTTCTTATGCGACCTATGATGAAGACGGAGTTGTTCGCAATTCGTTTTATGTTGTTTGCTCAACAATGAACGACAAAAATGGAATTCGTCTTTCAAAGATAGTTTCTTATGTTTTTGCAAGATTTCTTTCTGGAAACACAATAAACGTATTTAACGAAGAAAGTGAAATAATAACTTCGTTAAACATTACTTCTGGAACTGAAGTTATGCCTATGTCAAAAGCCGACAACCGAATGGCTCAATATGTTGACGTTAGTTGTCTTCTTTCAGCAAAGACGAGATAGGTTTTCCGTAATAAGCAGTTATTCCCTTATCAAGAAGAAACAAGATTTGTTGAACTTTAGTACGTTTTTCTTCAAGTCTTGTTTTTTCAATTAAATTGTAATAACTTGCTGGAATTGAAATTGTTAATGCTCTTTTTTCTTCAATCATTTTTGTTCACTCCTGTTAAAAAATAACTATTGAAATATAACACACATTTTTATAAAATGCAAGAGTGAAATAACGTTATTCATAGGAAAGGAATTTAAAAATGAGTAGTACAGGCGTTGGTGGACCTATCACAGATAAATTTAACATTGGTGTGGCTACACTTATGGTCGGTCCAATGGATAAAATTTTAGAGTTAAACCCTGAAGAACACTCTTTGGGTTTAGTTAAAAATGTTACAATGACATCTGAAACAAGTGAAGTTGAATTGAAATACGGCATTCGTGGTACGACAGTTGACTCACAAGTTACAGGCGTTGACACAACAATCAGCACAGAAGTTTATGAATACACAGCTAGCAACTTGGCTTATGCTGCACAATTAGACGGTAACGAATTCGCTACTGGTGGCACATACGCTTTATCAGCAGCTGTCACAGGTGGTTCTTCTGCAACTACTGTTTCAATCGTAGCTGACAGTGACATTACAAGCAAATTCCCTAAAGGAACAAAAATTATGTTACAAGCTTCTTCAACTGAAGAATTTGATAAAGTGTATTTAGCAGTTGTTGAATCTGCTACTTTTGCAACAAACAAAGTTACAATCACATTATCAGAAGCTATCCCATTGGGTTGGAACTTCTCAGCTGGTGACAAAGTGCAAACTGTCAACGTAATTCCAGTTGGTTCAGACAAACCACAACCATATTTAGGTGTGAAAATTGTTGGTATGTTACCAAACGGAAACGAACCAGTGACAATCATCATTCCAAAAGCAAAAATCACTTCTGGTATGACACTTGGTTTCACGACAGACGATTACAGCAATATGCCGTTTGAAATCAAACCTTATGCTTTGACAAAATCAGACGCTATGTTTGATTATTTCAGAGGTTTATCTTCAATCGCAAACGCATACATTTTAACACGATAATTTGTATTAAGATGGTTGTGAAAAGAGAGTTCGGAAACGAGCTCTCTTTTTTAGTTGACAAGTTAATTTAAAAAGATTATATTTAGTTATCGTTCAACTAAAAAGAAAGGAATTACTATGGCGAATGACAGCTTAATTTTAAAAGTGGCAGACAAAGACGTTGAAATTGTTATGTATGCAGGTTTATTATCCCGAATTATCACGACAATTGGTGGGATTGACAATCTTCCTGCAATTTATGTTGACACAAACGTTCAAGAAGAAGTTGTCAAACTTTGCTTACAAAATTACAACGAAAAAGGCGAAGTTGTTAGTGAAAAAGCAAGTGTTTTCACATTAGATGTTGATAGTTACAATAAAATCATTGAATTCTGTGGAGAACACGTAAGCGATTTTTTTATAGAGAAAATTCAGAAAGCAAAGCAACTGCAGGAGAAAGCAGAGAAACTGGCAACCAAGATGGGTTCAAATGTTTCTCAAGCTGGATAAAAAACGTTGATTTTGAAAAAAGTGTATTTTTAGCTTTCGGAAAAACTTTCAGAGAATTGAGCTTTCAACTCACATACCGAGAAATTGTTATGGGAGTTGAAAGTTTTATTCAATTTGAGCAAATGAAACTCTTGCAAAATCACGAAACTTTTGCTACTATTGTTTCAATGGCATTAGGTGGTGGAAAGAAGAAAGGACAACCGACACCAGACCGAGTTCATAATGTGTCATCTGTGAATGAATTAGTTGCTAGAATGAAGGAAAACGTAAATGGCAAACGGAGATAAAAGTAAAGTAAGAGTTGAGTTAGAGTTAGTTGGGTACGAAAATGCAAACGACAAGCTCGGCGTTTTAAAAGATAAAGTAAAGCAACTAAAAGAACTTGAACAATTAAAGTTTGATTTACAATCAATTAAAGGATTGGGAAAAGCGTTAAACCAATTTAGCGCTGGTGGGACGAATTTCAAAGTTATGCTTGACGAACTTCGTGACGGTTTGAGAAAAGGAATTGCCACAGAGATTTCTGGATTTAATCAAAATTTAAAAGGTGTTGACAAAACCAACAAAACCGTTGCTGAAAGTTTGCAGGAAGTCAATGAAAAAGTTGAAGAAACTGGTGAGGTAACAAAAGAAGCCGAAGTAAAGTTAACTGGTTTAGCCAAAGTTATGAAAGATTCGTTTTCTGATATTGGAAAGCGTCTTGGAATTTATGCTTCTTATCGTGCAATCAATCTTATGGTTGGCGCAGTTCAAGAAAGCATTGGTGAAGTTGCTACTTTACAAAAAGAATTTGCCAACATTCAAGCTATTACTGCCTCAACTGATTCTCAAATGACAAGCTTGAAAAATACAATTTTCAAAGTTGGTGAATCAACACGTTTCTCAAACGAAGAATTAGCAAAAGCTACAGTTACATTAGGTCAAGCAGGTTTTTCAGCAGAAGAAATCAAATCAGCATTAGGTTCAATCGCAGTTTTGGCTTCAGCAACTGGAACTGATTTGGCTCAATCTGTGCAAGTCGGCACATCTGCCATAACTGTTTGGAATATGCAAGCAAGTGAAATGGCACACGTAGCTGACATTTTGACAACTGCCGTCAATAAAACGAAAGCAGAAATTGGAACTATTGCTCAAGGTATTCAATATGCTGGTTCTGCATTTGCTGATTTAGGAGTTTCTCTTGAAGAATCAGTTGCGTTATTTGCAGCCGTTACGAATGCTGGTTTGAAAGCTCGTTCAGTTGTTGGTACAGGTTCTCGTGCTTTGGCTACTGAATTGGTTGCTCCGACAAAGAAATTACAAAAGCAATTAGAAAAACTTGGCTTGACATTGGACGATGTTGACATTCGTTCTCGTGGTTTAACAAACGTTTTGAAAACGTTAAAGCAAGCTGGATTTGGTTCAGTTGAAGCTTTCAACGCATTAGATAGACGTGCTGCTTCATTCTATTTAGCTGCTACATCTCAATTAAATACAATGGATATGTTGAGAGATGCGTTTTTAGAAGAAGGTGCTGCTATGCGAGCCAACGAAATTCAAATGAACACCGTTCTTTCACGTTGGCAATCTTTACGAGATGTTATGTCGGAAACGATGAATAGAGCTTTCGCACCAGCCTTAACAATTGTTACAAAATTAGTTGAATTGTTGACTAATTTGGCAGGAACTCCTGTTGGAAAATTGATAGGAGCTTTGGGAACATTAGGAGTTACATTTACGACATTAAAGAACATTGTTCTAGCTTTTACTAAAGTTCTTGCAGTTCTCAAATTAAAAAAAGTTGCTGAAGACACCATTGCAGCAACAAGTGCGATTGGAAAATTCACAGTTGCTGTTAAAGGTTTGACGACGGCTATAAAAGCAATGTTGACATCTTTTGGTTTTTGGTTCGGTGCTCTTCAATTAGTTTATTCTTATTGGGACGATATTTCAAAAGCTTTAGGTGTTTATAAAAAAGATTTAGCTACAGTTGAAGGAGAGTTACAAACAAACGCTCAAACGACAGCTACTGTTTCAGAAAGAATGACAGAGATGGTTGAAAAATCAACTTTGTATTCAACAAATTCTCAAGAATTAAGAAAAAGAATTATTGAATTGAACAAATCTTTTAAAGATGAAAAATTATTCCTTCTTGATTTGTCTGATTCTTACGAGCAAGTCATTGCCAAAATGGCTGAATTTAGAATTCAAAAACAGTTAGAAAAAACAGAACTTCTTAAAGAACAGCAAGCTCTTTTGAGAACTGAACACAAAGGAAATATTTTTGACGCAACGATAGCTTCATTTACTGGTCAAGGACAAGTCTATAAATTCAAGCAAGATATGTATGAAAGACTTTTCCAAGAAGTTTTGGCTTCCGATGAAGACGAAAGAAGTGCCATTCAAGAAAGAATTATGGCAATAAAAAATGCAAAAGAACGTTCTGCACAATTAAAGATTTATAATAACGCTCTTCAAGTTAAATTGATTGACACACTGGAAGATATGAATGTAAGCATTTCAGAAAATCAATTTACAGCTATTGATATGTCAAGAAACGTTGCAAAATTTGTAACAGAGCAAAAGAAAAAATTTGAAGAAGCGTCTTCTAAATTTGCGAAAGGTGAAATCACAGAAGAAGAATATAACAAAGTTTTGCTTGATGTTCGTGAAACAATATCTTCAACTTACGATAAATATAACACAAAGATAAAAGATATTATTGAAAAAAATCCTAATCTTGGTGAAATTCCTAATGAAGTTAGCTCTTTGTTTGACTTTATTTTAGATTCTCTCAAAGGTGTCAACAAAACAGTAGAGAATAAAATCGCAGATTCAATAAAAGAACTTGATAAGGAAATCAAAGAATCAAGTAAAAGAGTTGAACGTGAAAAATTCTTTAAAGAAAAAGGAATTAGTGTTGAAGTTGACGGCAAAAAGACAACTGAGGAATTATCTCAAGCTGTTTCTGAAGAGAAAAAATATATTGAAATAAAATACAAAACTCTTATTGAAGCTGAACAAGAGGCTGAAAAAAAGAGAGAACTTCAAAGAGATAGAGCTTTTGCTTTGGCACAAGTTGACGAAAAGGCAACAATAAAAGAACACAATCAACGACTTGGTTCTGCGACAAGAACACTTGCTGACGAATTAAAACGAGCAACTCAAGACATCAAGCGTTCTATTTCTGAAATTCCAGAAGCAAGGGAAGCAAAGATACAATCTGGTTATTTGTCAGGTTTGTCAAAAGCTGAATTAAGTCAAACTCACGAATACGCAAAAACAAAAGAGAAAATTCATAGTCTTGAATTAGAAGCGACTCCGAAAGAAATTGTTTTGCAAGAAAAATTGCTTGAAATTCAAAAATCTTTTGCTGAAAGAAACAAAGTTTTATTGGAAGGTTTGAAAGGAAACAACGAAAAGAAAGCCGAATACAATCAAACTCTTGAAACACAGCTTTCAATAGAGAAACAAATTTTGGACACAGAAGAAAGAATTGCTTATTTGCGAGGTCAAACCTCTGGTGGAAAAAAGACAGAAGAGCTTGGAATTTTTGACCAAGCTGCTGAAAAATGGAAAAAAGCAAATGAAAATGTCAAAGATTTTAAACAAACACTTATTACGGCAACAACTGAAGGAATTGATATATTTGCAAAAAGCTTCACTGACGCAGTTAAATCTGTGGGGGACGGAAGTAAGTCTATTGGACAATCTATTAAAGATATGGCTTTGTCAATTTTAAAATCCGTTGGTGACCTTTTAATTGAATTGTCAATAAAAGCTTTGATATTTCAAGCTCTTGACGCTGCAACAGATGGGTGGCTGAAAATTGTAGCAAAACTTTCAACTGGTGCAACTGAGAATAAAGCAGAAGGAGGAATTGTAGGTCGTCAACATTTTGCAACTGGTGGCTCTGTAAGAGGAGCTCTGGCAAATAGAGATTCGGTCAATGCTAAACTTATGCCAGGTGAATTTGTTATGAAGAAATCAGCTGTGTCACAATTAGGCGAAGATTTCTTATATGCATTAAACAAAGACGCTCAAGGAACGTTGTCAGCATTACAACCTGGTTTGACATACGAAGAAAAAGACAGTTCTGGAAGTGTTGTCAATGTTTGGGTTGTAGCAGAAGAACAACAAGCTCAAATGGGACCGAACGATGTTATTGCGACAATTTCAAAAGACATTTTAACTGGTGGAACAACAAAACGTTTAATTCAAAGCGTTGTGGCAGGAAGGAAATAAAAATGGCAGAAAATTTTGATAATTTTATGAACCACAAAAGACGGTTTAAATATGTGAGAAACACGAACTCCATTGATTTAGGAAAAGGTTATTCTTATGTTTCAAAGCCAGATTCTCCTTTGATAAAAGAATTCACATTATCTTTTTCTGGTTGGCGTTACTATTTTAATGATGACGGAACGATTGATTATAATTCTTACAAAAACAAAAACAACGTTGCTGCGTTGTGTTCGTTTTACGAAACGATGAATATGTGGGAAACTTTTATTTATAAAGATTTGCAATTCGGTCACGTTCCAGTTAGATTTGCCGAGCCGTTGGATGTTCCAGAACCAGTTGGGGACGGCTTTGGTGTTGTTTCAGATTTCACAGTTACACTAAAAGAGGTTGCCGAATAATGTCAGATTTACCACAATCACACAGAGAGGAAAACGAGAAATTAGTAGCTGACGGTTACGTGCAGTTGTTTGAAATTAAGTTGAGAAACGGCGATTACATTAACTTAAAAAACAACAATTCAGTTGAATGGCAGGGGACAACTTGGACAGGTTTGCCTTTATCTTTTTCTGGATTTTCTTCAGCAAGTTCAGACACTTATTCTCGCCCAACAATGTCTATTGCGAATCCAAATGGTGCGTTTTCCACATTTATTCGTGACGGATTACTTGTCAAAGCGACATTAACACGTTATATTGTTTTATACGATGATATTTTGAATAACCGAAATATTTATCAAAGTAAGAAGTGGGTCATCTGGAACACGCCATCGTTGAACTCAAATTACATTCAGTTAGAATTGAGAAATCCAATGGACGGAGTTAATTTCAATGTTCCTGCTCGTATGTATATGCCACCTGAATTTCCAACGGTAACTTTATAGGAGGAAGTATGTTTGAAATGACGTTTGTATCTCTTATGGTAGCTTTAATTTATTATTTTGTTATAGGGAGGAGAAATGTTTAACACAGATTCTTATTGTGGGAAAGCTTTTGTTCACGGAGATACTGATTGTTATGGGTTAATTCGTGAATTTTATAAAAACGAATTTGACATTGATTTGACAAATTACGCTAGAGCTGACTTTTGGTGGGACAACGGAGAAAATCTTTATATTCAAAATTTTAAGAAAGAAGGTTTTTATTTATTGGAAGACGATGAAGAAGCTCAATTTGGCGACTTGTTTTTAATCGCTTTAGGAAGTAGTGTTGCTTGTCACGGAGCAATTTATATCGGGGACGGATTTATTTTACATCACGTTATTGGAAGATTGTCTTCAGTTGACAAATATCGTGGAATGTGGAAAAATTTAACTGTAGCTAGAATTAGACACATTCAAAATAAAAAACAGAAAGTGAGAAAACCTTATGAATTTAAACGAGTTAACTTATAATAAATTATTGTCATTTTATTCCGATGACGGAATTGAGCGTGGTGGTTATTTAAAAGGAAACGAAGTAATTGAAGTTGAAAACGACCACATAAATCCACTTGAAGGATTTTCATTTTCCTGCGACTCGTTGGAAATGCTGGAAGACGACGAAGTAATTGCCACTTTTCACACTCACCCAAATGGAGAAAAGAATTTATCAAAACAAGATTGTGAAGCTTTTAAAAATTGGGCGAACTTACTTCATTTTATTGTTGGCAAAGACGGAATTTCGTGCTATAAGGTTAGTGAACGTAACACGATTTTGATTGAGGAAATAAATGTTTGTAAAGATTAAATTTCACGGTATTTTGAAAAAGCATTGTCCGAAAGTTTATGAAATTGACGCAAGCACTCCAGCTGAGGCAATTCGTGGTTTGACAAATCAGCTTCCTCAATTATACAAAAAAGACGGAACTAGATATGTCTGTCGTGTAAAAGAATGTCCGACAAAAGAACGTATTTTTTCAAACTTAGAGGATATAACTGAGTTAAATATATTTCCTTCATTTGTTGCTGCTGGCGGTGGTGGAAAAAAAGCTGGTTGGACACAAATTGCAATCGGAGCTGTTATTGTAGGTTTAACGATTACGGCAGTTGTTCTCAGTGGTGGAACTTTAGGACCAATTGCTGGTTCTTTTTTATCGCTTGGAATCGGTATGATGTTATCAGGTGTTTCAACGTTATTAACACCTGTACCGAAAGCTTCGTCAACAGGAGATGTTCCACAATCAAGAATGTTTAATCATCAAAATACAACAACAAGTGGCACTAGAATTGCTTTGTGTTATGGAAAGCACAAAATGTATGGACATTTGTTGTCGTTGAATTTACAATCAAGTGATAGAAACGGATAAGAAATGAAAAATATATCTTTCGCAAAAAGTCAAAAAACGCCAAAAATAGCTTCTGATACACTTCGTTCAGAGGACAGTGCTGAACTTGTTATTGGACTTTGCGAAGGTCCGATTTCAGGTCTTGAAAACGGAGAAAAATCATTTTTCTTGGACGACACACCTTTAATTAACGAAGACGGAAGTAAAAATTTTTCCGATTACGATTTAGACATTAAATTGGGCGACCCTTCTCAAGATGAAGAAATAAAATTAAAATTAGGTGGTGTGGCAAGAGCCACAAATGTCGGAGTTGAATTAAAACACAACGAACCAATTACAAGAACAACTCAAACAGGTGACATTGATTATTTAGATATTCGTGTTATGTGTAATCTATTGTATTGGGAAACAAAAAGTGGAAGTCAGTATGCATCAAGCGTAAAATTCAAAATTGAATACAAGCCGACTAATTCTCAAATGTGGACGACATACCGAAATGAAGATATGGTGATTTCTGGTAAAACTACGTCACAATATTCTCGTGATTATCGTGTGCCAGTTCCACGTTTAGAAAACACAACTTACGATATTCGTTTGACAAAAACGAGTGAAAATTCACCTGAAAGTGGAAAAGGTTATTATAACTCATTGTATTTCCAACAATTTGAAGAAGTTGTTGCGAAAGATTATAACTTTGAAAATACGGCAATCGCTCACATAAACGTATCAACTTCAGACCAATTTTCACAATTACCGAGTTTTAGTGGAATTTATAAAGGTTTAGTTGTAAAAGTGCCGAGTAACTATAATCCAGAAAACAGAACGTATAACGGAGAATGGGACGGCACATTTAAAATGGAGTGGACCGATAACCCAGCTTGGTGTTTATATGATTTGCTAGTTAATGACAGATACGGTGTTAATTCTTATTGGGAAGTATTGCCTGATAAATACGATTTTTATGAAGCTGGACAATTTTGTGACGAATTAGTTGATGACGGAAAAGGTGGAGTTGAACCACGATATACGTTAAACATCGTTATTTCTGAAGCAAAATCTGGACCAGAAATGTTGAATTATATTGCTTCAATTTTCAATGCGACGATTTATGAAGACGCAACTGGATATGTGCGTTTGTCTTATGACAGAAACAGACAAGCGAAACACATTTTTTCTCCAGAAAATGTAACTGCAGCTGGCTTTAATTATTCTTTTACTGACCCAAGTACACGTTATAATGAAGTTAGTGTCACGTTCGTCAACCCGAATTTAAACTGGTCGGAAGACAGACGACAAGTAAAAGACGACGAACAAATTGAATTATATGGAAGAATTACTGAGGATTTCCAAGCAGTTGGTTGTACAAAAGAAAGCGAAGCAATTAGACGAGCTCGTTATCACTTGCTTTCATCTGTAAAGGAAGTTATGTCAGTTTCTTTTGTGACAAATCGTGCTGGGCAAAATATTGATATTTTTGATACGATTTTAGTCGCTGACCCGAATATGCAATATTCACAATCTGGACGTATTAAATCAGTTTCCGAAGACAGAATGAGCATTAAATTACGTGACCCAGTTTTTATTGAAGCTGGCAGTTTATACGGAATTAACTTACAGTTGCCAGACGGTGTTGTTGAAATGCAACTTGACGTAAAAGAATACGGTGAAGTAAAAACCTTATATTTAAACGAGTCGTTGCCAATTAACTTACCTGAAAAAGCAGTTTTCTCTTTGACAGGAAGTAAAGATAATTTCGGTTCAGCTAAACCTTTCAAAGTCATTTCAATAGCAGAAGGACAAGACGACATTGACACAATTTCAATAAACGCAATTGAAATTTATCGCAACAAACAATACGAAGCTGACACAGGTTATGAAATAACAACGATTGACAATAGCACAATGCCAAGTTCGTATGTCGTTCCACACATAATCGGCTTATCTTTCTCTGAGTATTATGTAAAAGACGAAAAACAAACGCAACTTGTATTAACACCAGAGCTTGATAAAAACAGGTACCCATTTTACAGCAATCGCTTTTATGTTTATTCACGATTGAAAGAAGGAACTGGAACAGAAGACGACAACTACGATTGGCAAGTCAGAACGTTAGTTGACGGAGATACAATTATCAATCACCCAGCAGGTGATTATGAATTTATTGTTTTGCCTAGCAACGTTTATGGAAGTGTGGCTGATTTTGACACAGCTCCTATTTTTGAATGTGTAATAAGTGATTTATCAGAGCCACCTGCTGACGTATGGAATTTCATAGCAACACCGAATATAAACAACGTTGTTTTAACGTGGGACAAAGTTCAAGACGCCGACTTAATTGGATATGAAATCAGAATTGGCGAAGATTGGGAAACAGGGGATGTTATCGCAAGTTATTTGACAGACAATCGCTTTATTGACAATTATATTGGAACAGATGAACGCAAATATATGATTAAAGCGATTGACGTTTTAGGTAATTATTCGGTAAATTATGCTTATAACATTTCCCATTTATCAGCTCCATCACCTGTGAGAAACTTTTACGTAACTCCAAGCAACGATAACTTGCGATTTGATTGGAGTGCTGAAACAGGAAACGGTGTTGAATTTGAAGTTCGGGCAGGTGCTGATTGGGACTCTGGCATTACCTTATTCCGAGTTAAAGGAACGAACAACACGATTTTAAATCCAGGTATTTCTGAAAATGGATATATGATTAAAGCCGTTTCTGCTTCTGGAGTTTATTCAGAAGAATTCAGATATGCTTTAGCTTTACAAGAATTAAAGCAAGACAGAAACGTTATTATGGAAATTGACAACGCAAGTCAAGGTTGGCAAGGCGTGAGTTACGGATTAGAAGACACACAATTTGATGACGTTAAAGCGATGTCTGACGGAATTTATTTTGCCGAGCATTTCTTTAAAGTTGAATTGCCAGAGGTAATTCGTGCGAGAAACTGGTTCACGACAGAAGGATTTAAATTCGGCTCACGATTAACATTTGAAGATTTGGATTATATGTGGGGAAGTGAAGAAGCAGCCAAACTCAACTGGCTTAACTCAAGCACATTCTCCGAAATACAAGGGACAATTACTCCAGTTATAACTTATAAAATTGAGGAGCCGTATTTACACAATTATGGTTTTACGTTAAACGAAACTTTAGTTGATTACAACAACACGATTGCTCCAGCTTATTCTTACAAAGTTTATTATGCAAACGCTCACTTTTCAAAGGGACTTGTCTTAAACAAAGTTATGGAAGTGCGTTATGACAACGTTAATGTATTTGCTAATTATACGGTTAAATTCAGAGTTAAAATGACAAGTCAAACGAGTAACTATTTCGGAATATTTCGTTTGAGCAACGCAAGTAACACAAATTGGATTCAAGCATACGTTATTGAGAAGGAATTATTTTTAGAACGTAGTGACGGAGTTATTTTAAGAGAGCCATTTACAAGATTTGAAAATCAAGATTACTTGCACGTTATGGTATCTCAAAGTGACACCAAATTATCACTTGACTATTCGGTTGAATATGCTAATATTACAAGTAGTTTAGAAGTAGAAGCAGGACCTATTGGTGGGTTCACGAAGTTGTATTTCGGAGGCAATTATGATTAAAGTAAAAGGAAAAGGGCGTGCAATTTTAAAATACGATGATGGGCACGTTGAAATTTACGAACAAAACAATATGATTGTGAATGTCGGTTTTGAGTTCATTATGAAAGCGATGACAGCTACGAGTGGTCGTCCAGCTGTTATGCAATATGTTGCCGTTGGAAAAGGTGGTGGTGCAACAACTTCAGCTATGACAAAATTAGTCAATGAAAGCAATCGTCACGTTGGAACGTGGCAAATTAGTGGAAAAACTTTTGTTATCACAGCACCGTTTGGTCGTGGAGTTGTTACAGGAAACATAACTGAAGGTGGTGTTTTCAATGCGAGCTCAGGTGGAACGATGTTAGATAGATTGCTTTTCACAACACCAATTACAGTTGATTCGTCAGTTGATTTTACACAAGAATTTGAATTTGAGTTAATTTAAAAATGTCTTCAAACGTAATTATAACTTGGACAAAAGGAAACGGATATACTTACGAAGAACTGAAAGCGTTACAGCTTATTTCTGGTTCTCCAGAAATGCAATACAACTATAGTGGTTGGGGAAAAAACCGAACTGCTATTGACGTAAAAGGACTTGAAGACAAATTAACGGTAAGCGACAAATACACAATAGATGTCACAAAAACCGTAAAAGAAGATTTAATCAAAATCGCTGACGAAGACGATTTAAAAGCAGGAAGTACTGTTTTATATGATTTTGAGATAGACAATTTCTCAAGTAGCAGAGATGTTTTTGAAGAATTTGCTTTAAAGAGAACTCCTTTAGGTTATAGTGAATTACGTCCACTTGTTCCAGGTGAATACGAATATAAAGAAGCGATTGTTGGTGTTCAAATGCAAATTGCTCAAACTCAAGGACGGTTCGGTTTAATTGGTCAGAAATTAACGATTGACGTTGAAGATGTGATTCAAAAAGGACGAGTTACTTGCTCAAGTTCAGGTCCGACAACAGTTTTATTAAGTAAAAAATATTACACAATTCCACACATTACAAGTGCGTTAGTTGAAAGTGACGGATATGGAGTGATTGAAGTAAGTGAAGTCAGTAGGGACAGCTTTAAAATAGGAATTAAGAGCTTGACAAATACAAGCGTTTATGTTAATGGTACAATAGATTATCTAGCAGACGGATATTAGGAGAAGTGAATGTCAAACACAAGAATTAACAAGCAACAATTAGCAGATGAAGCGTTATATGAAACAGTTAATCAGATTGCAGATGAAATTGATTTAGAAGCTTCTTCTAAAATCTCAAACTGCATTACAAAAATTCCACAAGATATTAAGTTGGAATTGAGTAGTGAAGGTGTATTGACATTAAAAGCAGGAAGTAAGTATTACGTTCCAAAAGGTGTTAATACGTATGAAACCGTAGTTGTTCAAAACGACATTACAAGAAGTGGTGGCACAACAAATCCAGATGAAGCTATGGCTGCGTTTATTGATAAGGATACAATAAGACTTCGTTATTTATCAACTTGGCAATCTGGACCACAAGTCGTATCTCCAGTTTCATCAACTACTTGGTGGGACACTACTACAAATGCAATTCGTTTTTATGATTCAAGTGGAATGATTGACCGATATGGAAGTCTTCCTTTAGCCATTATTAGTTGTGATTCAACAGGTAAAATTATCTCAATAGACCAAATTTTTAACGGATTTGGCTTTATGGGAAGTACAGTTTATATGTTACCTGGAGTTGAAATGTCAGCTCCAGACGGAAAAAATGAATATGGAAAAAATAATAATTTAAAGTGGACTAGTGATAGAGCTATATCTTATACAAGAACTATTAATGGGGGTCCTTTTATAGGTCTTGTTGTAAGTAATGCTCACAACTTTGATAACGGATTTACTAGTTTTGTTGTTTCTGAAGATAAGCCAACCACTAATTATACATTGTGGTATAAACCTTCTGAGAATATTTTATATACCGTTGTCGGAGGAGTTGCAACAAAACGAGTTGGTGTCGTTATTTGGAACGAAGAACGTGATAGAACTTCTCCATATAAAGTCACATCAATGAAAGTCAAATCACCTGTTCAGTTAGTTAAATACGATGAATTCTCCGATTTATCAAACAAAGTTACTGAACTTGATTCGTCAGTTGTGAAAACAACTGGAAATCAGACGATTGATGGTGATAAAACATTTACTAGCATTATAGTTAAAACTTACTCATCATCTTCAAATTCTGGAAGATTCTTACAAATGAATAATCCAGCTAGTAGTACTGTATCAACTTCTGCTAATTATAGTTATTACATTACTGAACAATTCTCTGATAAAAAAGCGGGTAGCTGCATTGAGTTCGCTCACGTAAGCAGCGATGCGAATGGAGTTTTTTTACGTCCTAGTATCTATAACGGAGATACTCGTGTTTTTGGAGCATTAGGTATATATGCTTTAAAAACTGGTGCATTTTCAACTAGCGCGCCGACACCAACAGACGATACAACTGGATCAGTTCAGATTGACACAGTTGGTGCAAGAAATACTAAATTAGCTAATTATGTTGATTTAAATGGACCGCAAACCATAACTGGCACTAAAACATTTACAAAACCAGTATATCTTAACGGAAACATAACTTATACATCTGCAAGTAGTGGTGGACCTGCTTTTTTAGCGAATTTAAGAGAAGGTAGTACAGCAGGATTTAAAGGATATGTATCTGAATCAGGATCCGCTGGACTTAACTTTCAATTATATAATAAAACAAATAATACTTTTACAAGTTTTGAAATTCTTAATAGTGGTGAAACAGGTAAAGCTGGTTTTGTTAGGTTTCCACACCCACAAGAAGACACTTTATCATCAACACAAGGTGACACAGTAGGAGCTAGAAATACTAAACTTAAAGAGTATGCAAGTTTGAGTGCTAATAACGCTTTTAAATCTAATAATAACACTATTTATTCTGTAGCCACTAACTATACAAAAGGAACTGTACCTTCTGCAACAGTAGGAAATCAGTACCTGATGGTTGATTCAACTGAAAACACAAGTACAGGAAGACTTGCACGATTTGGTTGCGAGTATAATACTAACGGAGAGTTGGTTGCTTCTATGAGGGCATATACTCCAACATTAGGCTCTACATCCAATGGTGTAATATCTATAGTTGCAACTCCTAGTGGGGACTTTTATGCCTTCGCCCCAACTCCACCTTCCACATCTACTACTAATCACATAGCAACAACAGAGTGGGTCAACTCAAAGATGTCATCAGAAGTTCATTGTGTAACAAGAACGTATGTAAGTTCAGATGGATTAAGTGGTTATCGTATCTATGATGATAATTATTGTGAACAATGGGGTGACACAAGTTTTTCATCAACTGTACAAACGCTTACGTTCGTTAAGAAATTTAAGTGGGTTCCTCAAGTTTATTTAACCAGAGTTACAACTAGAGCTGGAGCATCTCACGACATTGAATTATATGCAAATTCTATTTCAGTAACTGGATTTACACACAAAGAATATACTGCTGATTTAAAAAGACTCATGTGGCGTGCTTACGGTTATTTAGCAGACGGACAATAAAATGAAATTATTTAAAGATACGAAAACGCTTTATTATAAATATGGAACTTGGAGTCAAGCAACAACTGTATCTGGTTTGCTTGGTCAAATTTCTATATCTGACCCACAATTATCGGGGTCAACAATAGATACTCCAACAAGTCCGACGTTCTCAAATCAATCAATAACAGATTATCAATCAATAACTAATCCTTTTATAAAAAACGGTTATTTTACTGTGAACAAGGGTTCAAAGACATACAGTGTCATTGACCTCTATTTTTCAAACAAACTTAAAATATCAAAGATTTACATTAACGGATCAGTTGTTGTAGGTTACGCTTCGTCTATTACAGGTTCAATAATTTATGATATTTCAAGTGGAACTCCAGTTCACGTGAGTACACAATCATCTGCCAATACAAATACACACACGTTTTCAAGAACTTGTACAGCAATTCGTATTTGTATTAGACCAGATAATAATGGCGACAGATACCCTTCACGCATAACAGAAATAACAATAACTGCACAACAACGAGTTGAAGGAAGTCCAACTGATTATACAGAAACACAAGTAATTGATATTTTTAAAGCTTTTCAAGACGGAAATAAGTTAAAAGGAGTATTATAATGGAAATCAAATCAAGTTTGGAAAAACCATACGAAGAAGAAGATAGACTTGAATTTATTGTTTCACAAAATCACAGATTGGGTTATGAAATTCGTGAAACAGAAACTGCATTAGAAGCTTGGGGTTACACTCAAGAGGAACTTGAGGAACAGGAAAGAGAACGAATTAACGATTTAACTCGCACTCGTGCTGAAGTCTGGCGTGCGTTAATTCAAGCTCGTATGTTCACTAAGCAAAATGTTCGTGACATTATTGAAGAAATGCCTGAAGAAACAGAAGAAGAAAAAATGGCTAAAGAAATTGCTCGTATTGACGTTGACGACGTTGAAGATTTCCATAGAGGTCATACTTTAGTAAATCTTGTGGCAGAACATTTGCAAATCACAAGCGAGAATTTGGACCTTTATTTTGAAACTGGCGATTATCATTATTTGGAGGAAGTGGAAAATGATTAAATTGTTGTTAAAACTTTTTTGTAAAAAATCAAAACCTACAGCACAAGCTACCCCACAAGTTGTCCCACAAGTTACCCCACAACCAAGAGGAATCCGAAACAACAATCCTGGAAATATCCGTTGGTCATCTTCAGCTTGGCAAGGATTAGATAAAGACGGAAAAAGCAAAGACGCTTCATTTTGCGTATTTGTTTCACCTGAATACGGAATTCGTGCTTTAGCAAAATTATTATTTAATTATTACAACAAATACAATTTAAAGACGATTCGTCAAATTATTAACAGATACGCACCAACAAACGAAAACAACACGTCAGCTTATGTAAAACACGTTTGCGATAAAGTTGGCGTATTACCTGATGATAAAATACAACTATCTGATTTTAAAAAGTTAATTGAAGGAATAATTTTACACGAAAACGGAATTCAACCTTACTCTGACGAAGTTATAAAAAAAGGATTGTCGTTGGCAAAAATTCTTGACAGTTAACAAAAGTTTCGCTATAACTAAATCAGTGAGGAAACGTATGGAAAAATATATTATTGAAGCATTTTTTGCATTAGCTGGTGGGTTATTTACTTGTTATGGATTATTATATCAAAAAGCAAGTAAGAAAGATTTTGAAGAATTCACAGATGAAATTGAAAGAAAAATTGCATCATACGCAACAAAAGAAGATTTCCGTACATTTAAAGAAGACATACTTCGGGCAATCAAACAAAACAATGACAACGTTTCAAAACGAATTGAAGATAAGTTTGATACAATCCTAGCTATTTTAAAGAATTCAGCTCGCTAAAATACAAGCATTAAACCAAAAAATACGCCACTGATAAACTCTGCATATTCTGTCGGCTCTTTGGTATATTGATAATCATACAATTTCCACATAAATGCATATATACAAGCTACTCCAACGCCTGTAAAACAAAACACAGGTTTAGCAAGCAATATCGCAATCAATAAAGCAGGCAACGTATATCTGATTGTCAAGCCGACAAAATCGTACAAGTCAGAATATTTATAACGTCCAAACCACCTATTTAAAAAGCGATTATACCAAATTGCGTTATATCTTTTTTCCATTTTTTCATCTGGTTGTCCTGCTCTGCCGATGTCTTGATACATTCCAACAGCAGGTGCCCAAAATAACCCTTGAATAACAATCGGAACAAGTAACACTTGCCAATCTTTGTAATTGCATAATAACAGAGATAACACACCGACTAAATAGCCGAAAATGTGCTGAACAAAACGATTTTCTAAAAAAGGTATATGCCAACCACTTGATCCAAACATCCGTCTAAAAACACCGTATAATAAACTTAAAATAATTCTCATCTTTGCCTGCTTTCGTTAATATATTTAATTGCTACATTCCAAGCCCTTTTATCAGCTTGCGTTAGTTTTTTCCTGTCAACTGTTAATTTAACCTGAACCTTTGCACATATCCGTTGCGCTTGTTTTAACCGTTTACCCATTGCAACACTCCATTAATTTGTTTTAATGTTTGAGTTTGACTTGCGTCATATCCAGCTATAAAGCTTAAATCATTAGTCGCTTTTACAACCCCATTTTCATCAATGAACAAAAGCTCATTCCCAGAAAAAGCTATTTTAACGGCAAATATTTTGTTTTTATCAGGAGTGTAACCTTTAAACTTTTCTTCACTCGTTTTTACAATATCCAATTTATCCATTTAACACCTCACACATAAATAAATCTAACTGTTCTATTTTTTACATCTGCACCTTTAGTAAATGTCCCTGTTCCCGCATTTGTCAAGAACGTTCCTGTTATAACGTCATAAACTCCGATAACACCGTCTGCCTTACGATAAACAGGTTTATATTTACGAGCAACAACTCCAGCTTGAACTATTGTTGATTCATAAAATTGAGAAGCACCTTTATAAGAGTCACCATTGACAAACATTAAATGAAGTGTTCCATTTGTGGTGAAAGATGTTGTTGCGTCAATCGGCGACGCTTGTAAATATCCTTTGTTGTCAATGTAGCCGAAAACGTTTTTGTTTAATTTTAATGTAACTTCTGCGTCTGCTGGTACTCTATACGACATTGACGCTGTTTTATTACCAAAACGGCTTGTCGCTGCGTTACCAGTTATATTTAAGTTGACAGTTAACGCTCTACTGCTTGTTACGTTGTTTCCGAATATTTGAAAAAATGTACCTGTCGCACTCAAAAATTTTCCGTGATAATTAACTTCGGTGTCAATGTTACCTGTATATCCAGTATTTATGTATTGGTTGCCGTCAGATTCAATATATTCAACTTCTTGATATTCACTCGGTATATGCACACAAGGACCTTTTTCATAATTGACCGTTCCTACATTGACACAGAATTTTCCATTGATTATGTCATACAAGCCAATAACATTATCAGCCTTGCGATAGCATGGTACATAATCACGAACGAGTTGGCTTCCTTCGTAATATCTCACACTAAAAACATCACCAATAAATCCATTTGCTTTAACTTCATTATTGTTCATACATAGCAAATACTGATTGTGGGTAGACTGGAATGTTTGAGCCATAAATGTTGTTATCTGCTCATCGTCAACGAAGAAACCGTCTTGCGATAGTTTAAACGTATGTTTTGCACCATCAATAAATCCTCTTTCAATTGTTTGAGCGTCGTTTCCAAATTGAGGATAAGTAGCGTTTGCAGCGAACATTAAAGAAAATGAGTCAGTATAACCTGTACCACTTCTTGCTCCGAATAGCCAGCCACCATTGCCTTTTGGTCGTGCTTCAACAACAACACGAGTATTACTACTTGCCTTGTAATCGGAAACCATATAACTATTATAGCTAGTTCCACTGATATAATTTACTTCTTGATATTCATTAGGCAATTTTGTCGTACTTGCTTCTGTATAAAAAAATCTTATTTGTTGTTTATAATAAATGTCATTCCCTGCAGTTAATCCGTCACAAGTTTTAAACTCGCCTGAAACAAAGTCGTAAAATCCTGCAACATTGTCAGTTTTCCTTTTGCAAGCCTGTAGCTTGACTTTACCGACAATTTCAAAATTTTTAACTCTTAAAACACCGACATTTGGTGCATAACCACCAATAGTTAAAAATCTCAAGTTTCCGTCAGTTTCAAAACTAACTGGCGAATATTCGGCAATTTGTTGTCCGTCACAATAAATGCCATTTTTATCAACGGTATAATTTTGAAACTCGCCCATTTTCAAAGTGCTAGGAATTGCACCTGTTACCGAGTTTGTACCAAAACGATTTATTTCGCTACCTGAACTTGCTAAACATAACGTTATCGCTTTACTTGAAATTGTATTATTACCGAACACACGTCTAGGACTATTCAGCATTGCGACAGTGCAATTCATAACAGTGTCTTGATTTCCTTTAAAACCTAAATCTATTGAATGTGTGTTAGCTGTGTCTGTTGACGCACCTGCACTTTCAACGTATTCAACTGCTTGATATTCACTTGGTAAAGGTTGAGAATTAGCACCCTGCCAATAAATCATACGTAAATCTTTACGATAAACGTTTTCTCCAAGTAAAAACTCTCCTGCTCCTAAATTAGGAAAAAACACTTTTCTTTTTCTGTCATACATTCCTGTTTTATTATCTGATTTACGATAGGCAGGCTTTAATGATAAAATGCTTTTTCCGTTTTTATCAATTATATCAAACTCGTACATACGACCAACGAAGAACGAAGTCATTTGTGACACAGGTTGCCACATACGGTTATAACCGAATATATAAATATTTCCACCTGTGTCCAATGAATCACTACTGGTTATATTTACAACTCCGTTAATTTTCAATGTTCTTGTGTCAGTTGTATAATCTGCTTCAAACTCATAATCGGTATTTTTAGAAACAACTTGTCCAAAGTTATCTGTGTTAATGGCGAAGTCAAACTTTATCTGATTGCTTGATGTATAAAAACCAAGCATAAACCGAGTATTTCCACTATCTTTTCTAACGCCATAAATAGATTGCAAGCCCGATATGTTATCGCTTGTTCTTATCTTTGTCCGTATTTTATATTCGCCAGTTTTACCGATAACTCCACCGTCAATGTATTGCGTACCTGTTCCGTAAATATATTCAACTTCTTGTACTTCGTCTTCGTATAAAACGTCAGGACCAACTTCAAACTTGCCTGTTCCTGCATTTGTTAAAAACTCGTCATAAATAGTATCGTAATATCCTGCCTCTTTATCAGCTTTGCGATAACAAGGAATTAACTGCATTGTTAATTCGGTATTTTCCCAATATTCCACAACGCCGATGTCATTTTTTGCAACATACAAGCCAGTTATAGTAGTCGCACTACTTCCGATACCGAACAATAATTGCTCGTATGAGTTTTGAAACGTCTGTTTTTCAAAAGTATAAAACAACTTACCGTCTAAAAAGCAAGCGTTTTTCCGTTGTTCCCAAGTGTGCCACTCGGTATCACGTTCTATTTCCGAAACAAAGTTTTGATTACCGTATTGTGCACGCCAAAATCCTGCTCCTGCACCCCACATTAAATAAGCGTTTGTTGGTGTCGTGGTATCACGAGAACCAAAGATACCGTAACCTTTCAATTCATTAACTCTGAATTTAATTTTAATGCTTGTGTTTCCAGTCGCAAAATAACTCGTACGGATATATTGCGTTCCAGTACCTCTTAAATATTCAACCTCTTGATATGTGTCGGGTATTCTTGCCATTAATCGTCCTCAATAATGTTTATAATAGTAGCTTGAACATTTACTTTGCCGTTTGTATCAGGAATTAAATCAACGCCATTTTGTTGAACACCTTTGATTACAATATCATTGGTAGTTAAAAGATTCACGCCATTAAAATTAGGTTGCACGTTAAATCTAGCTTGATTAGCGTCCATTTCAAGAGCGTACACTTTTTGGTTGGTTTGTTTGCCGTTATGCACTTTGGCAACAGCAAACGCCATTCCGTCAGGCGAGGTTGTCGTTGTTGAACCTAAACGTCCACCAAACTCAACTCTGTTATAAATACCTGTACCAGTTTGTCCTATTGTTGAGCTTGAATCTCCTTGCGTATCAAAAGTCAATACTGTGGCTGGTGTTGACAAGTTACCCTCTTGTGTCGGTGCGACAATTCTTCCGATTTTTCTTGTGTTTGTCGTTCTTGTCGTCGCATTAACGTCTGCTCCCAAAACCAAAGAACCTGACCCTGCACCACTTGAAATATCAACAATGCCTGTGTTTGTTAATTTCCCATTATGGGTTTCATCGCCGTCTTTTTTAAGATACTCAGATAAGTCAATTTTATCTGTTTCCAAAGGCGATAACTGATAACGACCAAAACGCACTACACCCGTTGTTTTTAACGCTTCAACGATAGCGTCATCAGTTGTATAAACATACGGCACACTTGTTTCATATTTAGCACTTATCCATAAATCAGGCACTTCTTTCGTGATAATATAAACTGATTGTCCAATAATGTACTTGTCATAATCGTATGAATTGATATTTTGTACGGCGTTTTGATAATTGCTAAAAGATACACCTTTTTGAGCGCCTTTTGCTATTGCCGTTGTTTCTTCTAAATCACTTTGATTTGCTTTTGCGTTCAACAAGCCGTCAACAATGGTTTTAGTGTAAGTGTCGTCTTTATCGGCTTTTGCATCAAACTTCGCTTGCCCGACTTCATCAACGTTAGTCAATGACACGTTAGCACGTGACGCTAAACCCACGTCAGCCATACCTAACCAAATTGTTGTCCACGCTGTATCTACATACACTTCAACAATGTTATCAGAAAAGTCAATGCTTCCACCAAACGGGTGTGCTGTATTTGGTCCGAACAAATCAGGACTTCCACCAATATAAGTTGTTGTTATAAATATTTTCTTATTACTCGTAACTCTCATATCAGGTATATACTCATCTTTGTTAAGTGACAAAGCCGTTGTATATTCTGTTCCTGTATATTCAAACAACCCATAATATGTCGTGCGTGGCAATAACGTATTTGTGCCTGTAATGCTTCCTATATCCCAACTTGTGCCGTTACTTGATAACGCCATAATACCTTTGCCGTCCTTAATTGCAATAGCAATACCGAAGCGAGAATCCAAGAAGTTTTGCTGTGTCGTTACGTCAGAACCAGTTGTAAAACTGAACTTAAATCTAAAAGGGTTTCCTTTGGAAATATCGGTAAAAGGGAATTGTAAATAATTCGTTGCAGAAAAATTGCTAACTTGTGAGCCGATAATTGTAGGAGTTCCGTTATAAATAACGTTCGGCAATCTATTAATAATTAAATCTTCAATTCGTTGAGTGTTGACAGCGACTTGTGGAGCTAAATCTGCACCTGTTTGAGCGTTTGTTCTTATTTCCTCTAAATCACTAATTTTGTCTTGCTTATTTTCAACTTCGCCAGCAAGATTTTCAACATCGCCAGTCAATGCTGACAAGTTTTCGTTTGTCTGGTTTAACGCTGATACTTCGGCTTTACTTGCTAAATCAATATGAACTTGTGCTAAATCATCATTAACAAGCTGTAAATCTTCTTCGCTCGCTTTTTCATTTAAAGCATTTGCCAAGTTGGTGTTATCGTATGGGCTACCACTTAATTCGCTAAATGAACTTGCACCACCTTGTTCGCCATTAATTGTGATGTTATTTCCCTCAATAGACAAAGTGATATTTTCACCTGCTTTAATATTGCTAACTTCCAGCTTGCTTGAATTAAGTGATTGAATATCAGCTTCGGCTTGCGTTGTTCTATCGGTTAAGTTTTCAATGTTCGTGGCGTTGTCTTCAATTCTATCAATCTTGACACTTGTTGCACCAGAATTGATAGCGTCTAATTGTGATTGCGTGAAAGTTGTTCTATCAATAACAAACTGCTTGTCAGCTAACTTATTTTCTGAAGTTGCTTCCGCTGGTATTTTATTGTTTATTGAATCATATTGTTCTTGACGTGTTTCTGCTTCCTGTTGTAACTCTTCATTTAAGTCAGATACTGAACCAGCTACTTCGTCAATTCTTCCAGATAAATTTGTATCAACTTGTTGTCTTGTTGAAATTTCTTCTTGTAATTCGTCATTTAAGTCAGATACTGAATCAGCTACTTCGCTAATTTTATCGTCAACTTCGCTTTTCAAATACATATCTAAATCGGAGCTTGTTAAATCTCCTTTGATAACAACGTCGTTAATTGTTGGTAAATTATCTAATTTTGAATAATCAGAAGTAGCAATTCGCAAAGTAAAAGAGATTGATTTACCTTCTCCGATTTTTATTTTATAAGTTGACATTGTCCACCTCTTTCGGTTTAATTAAAAATCTAATTCCAAATTCTATTGTCCCATACTTGTGTTCGCTGTCAATACATTTAATTTTGAGCAACTGATTTCCAAGTGGTAAGTCTTCACTTTCTTCTTTGCTTATTTCAATAGGAATTACTTTGTCAGATAAATCTTCAAAAACGTGTTTTACTTGAGCTATTTGTAAAATCGCTTTCCAAGTGCTTAAATCAATTCCACTTTCTTCATCTGTTTCAATTTCAATTTTGTGATTCGTACCTGCAAAATCCAAGTCATCACCACGTCTTAATTCAATAATTTCTTTACTTAAAATCATACCAAACTCCTTTGTTTAAAAAATATCATTTAAACATAGTCTTGTCAAGCAATATCACTTGACTTAAATTTATTTTTTAGATAAAATGATTTTGAAAGGCAGGTGTGAGATGTTTGATACAATTATTTCTTATTCAGACGATTTATTGACAGCTTTAGGTGGGCTTGTCGTATTCGCAACTTTTATTGCTAAATTAACTCCTACTCCAAAAGACGATGCTTTTATTGGCAAATGTCAAATTTGGTTAGAAAAATTTTCTGTGACATCAAGGAACAAAAATGGATAATTTTGAGAGTGTCACATTAAATATGACAATTAAGGACAGTTTATCACCTCTTTTAAATAGAGATGAAACTGTCCTCTCTTGTTCTTCTGGAACGACTTTTCCTCAAAAATTAACTGAAAATATGATTGGACGAATTGTAAATCGCACTGATTTAAAAGCGATTTATACATTAACGTCATTAAATCCAGTTACTTGGACTCTTGTTCTTGATTATTCATCGGGTGTTCTAACAAAACCACAAGTTGAAAACGGTTATCAACCATTAAACTCAAATTTAACTGCTTTATCTGCTATTTCAGACGGACAAAATAAAATACCATATTTCGTAAAATCAAACGAAATGTCAACTATCACATTGACACAATTAGGAAATTCTTTATTAACGGCTTCAAACGCAGCTGCTGTTCGTTCTTTACTCGGTCTTGGTTCACTTGCTTTAAAAGACACTATTTCAAACGCTGACATAAACAGCAATACAATCACCGTTGATAAGTTGGCTTTCACTCCAGTTACAACATCTGAAATTTTTACAACTGGCGATATAAAAGAAACATCAAATCCGACAGTTGAAACAGGTTGGGTCAACTACGATTACACAATAGGAAACACAAATTCGTCAGCTCAATATAAAAACGCAAACGCACAAAATCTTTTTAAAATGGCGTGGTCACTTTCTGGCGTAACAATTACTCCAAGCAAGGGTTCTTCAGCTGACGCAGATTGGAGTGGTGGAAAAGTGTTGAAGTTTCCGACTCGTGCTTCACTTTTAAATAATTGTTATTTAAGGATAAAATTATAATGCAAAGTTTCAAATCACTTGTTTCAACAGATTATATTGACGAAGGTTTGATTGCTCTGTTAAATCGTGATTTGACAGCTATGACTTTAATGTCAGGTGACACAGCTCCACAAAATGCAGAAGAAGGCTGGTGTTGGAACAATGTATCACAAAAAAAGCTTTATTTTTCTTCAAATGCTCAATGGAAACTTTTAATTGATTACTCGTCTGGTTATCTGACAAGAAATCAAATTGAAGGACGATTTCAACCATTAAATCAAAACTTGTCAACATTTGGTTCGCCAAGAATTACAACACAATGTTTTGTTTCAAACGGAATTGTAAAAACTTTCACCGACTATTTTAAAAATACGTTAATGCAAACCACCAATTTGTATAACACATTAGGCTTAAAAGGTTTGTCAAAGAAAAATTCAATTTCAATAAACGAGCTTGAAAATAGAAGCATAACTCAAGACAAGTTTGTTTCATCTTTAATCACAGACGCTCCTTTTAAGTCTGGAGATATTTGCACAAGTTTCAATAAAAATGGAAAAAACGGTTTTCTTAAATTAGCTACAAATTTAACTTGTGGAAATTCAACATCTGGAGCAACTTATATTGGAAACTCATATAAATCTCTTTTTGAAACGCTTTGGAAAAATCCGAATTTGCCTCTTTATTCCACAAAAGGTGTTCAAATAACTAAAACGACAGCTTCTGCAGATTGGGATAATTCTTGCAGAATGCGTATTCCAGATTCCCCAAGTTATTTTTCAAACACACCTGGAACAGTTTTATTTGAAAGCAACAGTGCAAGTGGAACTTATACATTAGACATCGCTACTTCTGGTTATTATTACGTTCAAGTAGTTGGTGGAGGTGGTGGAAGTTATGCTTTCTCTCGTAACTATTCTCACTGGTGGAACGGTTGTGCTGCAGGTGGCTCTGGAGCTGCTTTTGTTGGGACGATTTATATTCCAGCTGGACAATATCAAGTTGTCGTTGGAGAAGGTGGAGCTTCAAATTCAAGTGGCGACGGAACGTGTCGTTCAACTGACGGTGGAACAAGCTCAATTGGAAATCTAATTAGTTGCACTGGTGGAACACGTGGCTTTGGTGGAGCTCGTGATTTGAATAATTTGAATTTCTTTGTTGGAACAGGTGGTACTGTTATATTGAACACATCTGCAAGTTATGTTACAACAAACATAAATGGAAACGTAGGTGGTGGCGCAAACGCTTACAAAGAAGCAGGTTTACATTTTGATGGTGGAGCATCTGTTTATGGTGGATATGGAGCTGGTTCTTGGGCAGCAACTTATTCTGGAAATCCAGCAGTTGGAACTGCTGGAAATGGCTATGTCAAGATTCAATATCAAGGACCTTATTTACCACAATCCAGCAGTAGCAACGCAAATAATATTAACAGTTATAACTTTTACACAAACGTTACATTTTATATAAAAATCTAACGAATTGTTATAATGTAATCGCCTTCAACTTTTTTATGCGAAATCAAGATAACTTGGTCAATTTGTGAAGCAAGTTTGTGTAATGATTTTGAAACAAGCAACGCTCTTTCGTCGTCCATACTTGCGTCAATTTCGTCACCAATGAAAATGTTTAAAACTTTGTGTGTCAAAATGCGACCCAATGCTAAACGAATCGCCAAATTAGCAACTGCTTTTTCACTTCCAGATAGCAAACCGATTGATTTTCCATTAACTGTTATTTCAAAACTTTCGCTAATTTCAACTTTTGACACAACTCCGTCTGTCATATCAGAAGAAATTTCACTTGCGACTCGTGATAAACTCGGCGTTATCGTTGATTTTACACGTAATTTAATTCGTTTAAGCCCTTCCAAAGTTTCTGTGTATAACTTTTTCTGTTTTTCATAAGTTTCTTTTATTTTAATTTTTGTTTTGTAGTCGGACAATTCTCTTTCATAATTTTCTTGTTTTACTTTATTTTCCAAAATCGTTTGCTGATATTTATTATAAAGATTTCGGTTTAACGCAGGGTGTTCGCTATTCAATAAAACATTTACAAGATTTTCTAATTCCAAGTATTTCTTATATTTAATTAAATCAGAGTTGTATGTGTCCCAATTTTCAACCGAAGTTTCATCTTCAAGTTTTTCTAATTCTTCTTTTTTTGATTTGTAATTCAAAAACTTTGTTAAATCAGAAAGCTTTTTGTTTAATTCAGAAACAGTTTCGTATGGCTTTTCAAACTTCGGCATTCTTTCTAACTTTTGAATTAACTCTTTTTGATTTCTCAAATAAGACAAATCATAAGTCGGTTTTTCACATTCTTCAACACCTGTCAATGAAAACACTTTTCCACAATCGGGACAAGTTGCTTTCTTTGAATTTTGCCAAGCGTTCCAATCTGACCATTTCTTTTCTTCTTGTGAGATTTCTTCTAATGTCATTGAAGGCTCTTCTGGGATTTCTCCGAAGTTATCCCACGCTTGACGTTTGCTAATTAAATCGTAAATTTTTTCGGCAGAATTATATTCATCAGAAATTTCTTCAACAACGATATTTTTCAATTCGTCATATAAACTTTTCTTTAGGACTGCTTTTTCGTAAGTGCCGTTCGGTTTAATCGGCTCGTCACATTTTTCAACACCCTGTGATTTCATTTTATTGATTTCTGAAATCATCATTTCTTGTTGTGTGATTAAGCGTAATTCTCGTTCCATATCTAATTCTGGAACATATCCTAATTCTGGAAATTGTGGTTCTCTCAAAATATCAGGGATAACTGACAAAGCTCCGTTAACAGCTTGCAATTTTTCTTTTACTTTCTTTTCAAGTTTTTCAATACAATCAATGCCAATTAACTTATCAACTGCCTGCTTTCTTTCTGTCGGTTTCATTTCACCTAATTTTGTAATTTCAAATTGTTTAGCACAATTTCCCATATCAAAAATTGATAAATCATAGCCAAGTAATTTAACAATTGCTTTGTTACAAGCTGTCGTTCCAACAACGGTGTTGTCAAAATAACAATCATTTAATGTTCGTTTAATGATATGTTCATTGTCATTTATTGTAAAAGTCAATGTGACAGACATTTGTTTTGGATATTCACTTGCTTTTCCACGTAAAGCACTTGTTCCAAACAAAGCAAATCTAATGTATTCTTGAACTAATGATTTGCCTTTGCCGTTTTCACCTTGAATGATTGTCACACCTTTATGAAAATCTAAATCCAGATTCCCCTTAACTCCGTTTGTAACTGATAATTTATTTAGCATTCCAGTAACCCCACATATTCGTTATACATTTCTTCAAAAATTTCTTCTGGCAATTCTTCTTTGAAAAGTTGTCGCATATCAAAAGAATCCATTTCAACATCTAATTTTACATTTTCTTCTTTTTTCACGTTTTGTAAAACGAGTTGCAAACAATTTCTCACGTTTTGCAAAGTTTCACCTTCTTTTAACACAACACGAATTCGTTTGTCTTTGATTTCATCTTCTCTCTTTGAAAGAAATTCGTCTAACGTGAGTGTCATCATAAGCGAATCGTCACTTTCTTCCCCGAAAGCAAGTGGCAACAAACTGCCAACATAAGTTGTATTTCCAGATTTGTGTGCGTTATGAATGTGTCCAGAATAAACTTTTCCAGTATAAGAAAATAAATAATCTGGCAAAACTTCGTCAAAGTGACCTAAAACAAAATCTGGTTTTTCTTCTTTAATTATTTCTTCAATTTTTTCCGAATTGTCGTTGTGATAATCCCAGCCAATAAGAAGTGATTTTATATCTGAAATATAAAAATAATCTGTAACAAAATTCACATTTAAATTGTTCAAAAACATTACCGACAAAATATCAAAAGCTGACGTTTCTAAACTATTTCTTTGCGAATCGTGATTTCCACGAATGAAATAAAATCTTTTATTTGAATTACTTGCATTTTTAATCAGATTATAAACTCGCAAAATAGTTCCAAAAGAAACAACAACGTTGTCAAACAAATCTCCGAGATGAATTACATACTCCTCTGAACCGTTTAACTCTTTTTCAAATTTCTCATAAAACTTTTCTTCAATTTCGCCACGTCTTTCGTAAGGCACTCCTGTTTTAAAAACCTTTCCGAAGTGCGTGTCCCCAATCAACTTTACTTTTTCTAACATTAAATGCTCCTAAATATTTTCTCAAAATCTTCTTTTGACATTTCAAAATACAACTGGTTGCAATCAGTTGTCGTCAAATCACGTTGTGGAATGTCTTTTGTTTCCCCTTCTTCTTCAACATAATCGTCTGGCACAAACTTATACGTTGTTTTGTTTCCTTTTTTAATAGCTATCATTTTCATAACATTAAATTCCTTTCTTTTAAAATGTCGGTGTTGATACAATTAAGGCAAATATGCATAAGCAAAGGAAGACAAGACCTTGAGCATTGTATCTTACGACCCACCGACTAGCCATTTGGGGGATTTGCCTTCCTAACTCTTTTTACGGTAGCAACCACAATGACATCTACCGTCGTTTTTTATATCGTTTGCACATTGTTCGCTAATGCAAAAACGTGCTGGATTATCTTTATCACAAGGACAACGTAACCCAATTCCAAATCGTTCTTTTAATCTGACAATTCTATCAATGTTGTCAGTTGGCTCAAATCCTGCTGTTGCACAGATTTTAAGCATTTGTTCTTTTAATTCCATTTGTACTCCTACCACTCAATAAACTTTAGCCAACTGTCCAAGTTCCCACCACGTTCATCATAGCGAGCAACTTCTTTATCGTTTTTAATTGCTATTAACAATGGTAACTCATTTACATCGTACTTGTCAAGCATTTCGTTTGAACATTCGTCAACATCATACTTTGTTATTTTCATATCGCTATGTTTTTCTAATTCTCTTTTCAATGATTGACACTTGCAACACCAACTTGCCGAAAATAAAATAAACTTCATTTTAAACTCCTATAAATAAACTGCTGGAATATAATCAATTAAAAATTGTCCCAATTCTTTCCATTTTGCATTTGGATTATCTCTGATAAAAGCACCTGGAACTTTGTACCACATATTTATGTTCGTTGAATAAATAAAATAAAAATATTTACCACTCGATTGTAATACTCTATCTCGTGCGACTCGTTGTTCTTCAAACAATGAGTTTGTAACTCCCTTAATTCCAGATGTGTGTTTCACCTCTGCAAAAAACATATCTCCATTGTCACAAACAAGCAAATCACTTGGATTCTTTTTCATAAACGCCAAGCGTCCCTTTCCGATAACTCCAGAAGCTTTGCTTGCGTCTAATGCATCTTGAAATCTGAAACAAACGCTTGATTTAGATTTCTCGTTAAAATAATTATAAACTGCTTTTTCGTATTTATCCATTACACAAATTTCCTAATTCTATCATTCGCCAATTCAACATACCAATTTTTATCTAACAACGGATATTCAGAACAAGACTTTCCAACTATGGATTCGTTTTCAATGAAACAGTTGTCTGGACAATTAGCAAATTTCTCTGGATTTTTGTTGTCCTTTTTCTTGTACAAAGCACCTGTTTCTCCTAACGAAGCAAATACCCGAAAAGTTTTATCTTTCAAAATTTCTCCGTCTTCGTTCCACACGTTTTTTGATTTCTCTTTTCTAAAAGAACAACCAATACGTGCTTCTTTATATGCCGAACTTAATTTAAAAATGTTTTGAAATTTAATCAGTTCGTCACAATCCCACACCGTTTTTTCAGGTGGAATTCCTTTTAAAAACCACATTTTAACAGCTTCGTTGACAATCGGCAAATCATAGTCCAATTTTGACAACTGTTTTACAACTGCCCCTTTTGCTTTCCAACGAGGCTTTCCTTTTTTATCGTACAATTCACCAAACGGAACGACAATGTAGTTATTGACATCTCTTTGAATAACTTTCAAATAGTCGTCACTACTCATGTGAAGCATTACCCTATCTTGCCATTTTTCAATTTCTTCGTTCAATCTCGGCAAATCAGCTTTCTTCACTTTGATTAAAATACCATCTGTGTTTGATTGAATTAACTGCGTGAAATCTTCAATTTTCTCAATCAAGTCAATCATCAACAACTGACCAAATACACAAACAAGTTTCTTATTTCGTGGGTCATACATCGGATTGTACTTGTCACCCATAGCTCCGTAAGTGATATTACAAATTTCTTTATAAGGAAGACGTTGTGCTTTCAAACCTTTTGCTTTCAATTCCAAACTGATTGCTAAAATTTTCGGAAACAAATCTTTCTTTGTAATTGCACGTGACAACAAATTATATTTAATCATAATTGTCGGATAAAGCTGGTCAACGTCAGCCATAACAAGCACTTCATCATCTTCACATTTATAAGAAAATCTATTTAAAGCACCGTGTAATCCACCCCAAGCGACTACGTGTGGACAGCCATCAATTTCTGTTTCCAACTTTGCGTTATCGTTGTGATTTTCTTCGTTCAAAAACCAATCGCAAACGTGTGTGTATTTTTCAATTTTAAGTGTTTCTGGTAAGCGAATGTCCCACTCGTCTTCACACTCACGTCGTTTAGCTCCCAAAACAATAGCCGATAATTGTGCTTTTGTTTTGCTGATATTTTCAATCGGTAAATCAAACTTTTCCAAAATAGAAAGATATGCGTCAAAATCTGCTTTCCTGTTGGCAAAAACTTTAATCGTTTCTCTGACATCGTGTTCACAATAAAACTTTGTTTGTTCAAGTTCTTCTTCAGTTAATTTTCTGTCAATTAAGAACGAAACGTCACTCTCTTTAATCATATCTCCCATAAACGCTTCCAAAGTTTTTAATCCAAAGAACCCTGTCATACAATCATAATTTAAAAATTTTATTTGATTGAATTCCTTTGAAAACTCAAAGCCTTTTCTTCCGTCTTCAATAATGAATTGAGAAATCTTGAACGGATTGTAACCACAAAGAATTCCTTTTAAAATAAACGAGTCGTAACTTCTTGAATTAAAACCAATCCAAATATCGTGTTTATGTAATTCATAAAACGCTCTTAATTTGTCAGCGTCATTAGTTATTGTTGTCACTTCTTCTTTTTCTAAATCTGCAATAACAACTAACCAATCTTCTTTAAATACTTCAAAGTCATATACTAGCATTTAATCCTCCTTGATAAAACCATCATATCCCAATCAACACAATAAACATCAAAAACAAATAATTTTAAAATTTCTTTTGCTTTCTCAATTTCATTTGAAAAACTTTCAAACGTTTCAAATTGTATTGTAACACCAACACTTCTTGAAAACGCATAAAAATCTTCTAGTTTTGTCATAGGAAATCTTTTTGAAATGACTTTTTCTTCTGTGTTCCTAAACACAACAGAAATTGCATAATCACCGATTAAATCAAACTCACATATAGTACAATCTTTATGAATTCCAACATCTGCTGGAAAACGAGATAACCGATATACCTTACGTTTTATGTCGGCAATATCAAACTTTGATTTTACTTCGCTAAACATTTAATTCTCACTTTCTTTATTTCTCAACTTTTTAGTGGGTGTGAGAGCGATTTTGGTTTAGGAGGGAATCGCTCTCACTTAAGATATGGGAAGAAAGTTGAGAAAAACCATATCGTAAATAATATATAATTTTTTGAAACACTTGTCAAGAAATTATTTTTGTCTTTCCTTCAACAGAATTGGCATAATCTTATCCCAACGTTTTCTGCAAATCAATCTCATTGACGGACGACATTTTTCAACTGTCAATCTAATTTGTAACTTTGTTATAATTCGTCTTGCTTTTTCTTCTTTTGTCATTTTACATCTTGGAGCAGGAAGAATGAGAGATTTTTATGGGAGAATTTTATGAAAACAAAAGCCTTCCTGCTCCAATAACAAATCTATCACAATAAAAATTACTTGTCAATAGTTAAAGTTGAAATTTCGCAACCACAAGCTGCGTAACCTGCAATGTCAACCCAGTTATCTTCTTTGTGAGGACTTGTTTTAAGTCTTGCCACTTTCAAAAGCATAAGTAAAATAGAAACGTCAGTTGAATTAACAATCTCTTTTCCAAAATAAGCGTTCCATAAATTAGCGATGTTTTGGAAATTGTTTTCTGGTTTTCCATAATCATTTTGTCTGTCTTGTGTAACACAAGCTTTTGCTGTTTCTAAACAATTTTCTCTATTCATTTTCAATCCTTTCTTTTGCTATGTTAAAATATATTTCGTCTAACTCAATTCCAATAAAATTTCTATTGGTGTTTTTGCAAGCTAACCCAGTACTTCCACTTCCCATAAATGGGTCAAGTACCAGAGCACCTTCTTCAGATGAATTTATAACATAAAATTCCATCAAAGAGCAAGGTTTTTCTGTCGGGTGATTTTTGATTTTTACATTATCAAATTTATGAACGGTTTTGCTTCCTTTGTTGTTTATCGGTTTAGCAAATCCTTTGTAAAAATATAAAACGTATTCACAGTTTTTCATATACCACTTGTTAGGTGTTGCGTTGTTCTTTTCCCAGACAAGCAAGTTATGAAATTTAAATCCAGAGTTTATACAAACATTATATAACTTAAATAAATTCAAAGCGTTTGTCATACAATAGAAATCAGAATTATCTTTTAAAACTCGGTAAATTTCTGGAATCCAACTTTCAAACGAAATGTCGTTGTGTTGAAACATTCTCCCATCATTTTTCGCCAAGATTCCAGTTGGTGAATTGTATTTTCTTCTTGATAAATCGTCATTCCGTCCACCAGAGATAGTTCTGTACGGAGGGTCTGTGATTACTAAATCAATTGATTTATCGGAGATTTCTTTTAACACTTCCAAACAATCTTTGTTGTATAATTTAATTGTCATTGATTAACTCCACATTTTGTTTCACAAAAATCATAACTGTTTTTCCGACACAGTTCTTTTATCGTGTCATTTTTTCCGACCTTGAGTCCAGCAGAAAATACACACGCTGCAGCTACAATACAAACAACAAATAAAAATAAACCTGAAAAAACGTCATCATCTTCAGGAATGTCATCATTCATTTCATTCATTTTCAACTCCTCAATCGTTAACTATAATTTTATAATTTTCATTTTTTAAATTTGATTTCATTTGTTCAATTTTGGCACTTAGGATTATTTTAAAATATTCATCAACAATTTCAGAATTTTCAATAAGCAACATTCCGTTTTCATATTTTATCATTTCAATCTTACGCTCATTTTCAATTAGTTTTTCCAATAATTCTTCTCTTGTCATTTCCTTACCTCCAACTCATTACCTAACCCTTTTTCAGCAATAATATACATCTTTAAAAACAATGTTTCAATTTCTTCTGTCATTTCACACATATTAACATATTCAGGGTTATCGTCACTCCAACCAAAATAAGGAGCGTCGGCTTTGTAATAATTCAACCAATGGATATAATCATTATAAAACTTTACAGAGGCGTTCCTTAATTTTTCTAAATCTTCATACACTGCTTTCATTGTCGCCTTTGTGTATTTAGTTTCTTCTGCGAATTTTATTGCCTCTTTGTTGTATATCTTAATGTGGTCTTTCATTTTATCCCTTCCATTTTGAAACGATGCTCAACTCTGGACTATATTTATCAAGATAAAGACCATTTATATACCAAGTCGAAAGAGTAATCTCACCTTCAATAATTCCGTACACATCTCTGTTTTTTAAAACTTTTGAAACAAAAGCCTTTTTTCCATTCTCCAATTTATAAATACCTGTTTCTTTTATTTTAAAAGACTTTGACATTATATTTCTCAATTCTTCCAAACTCATTTTAACAACTCCTCAATTTGTTTAAGTGTTATTTGTGCTACAGCTGCTGTATTGTCGTTTGAATAAAATTTCAAAGCATCTACAGCTATTTCCAACTGCTTTTGTAAGATATGAGTTTTATTCATTAAATCCAAAAAATCTTGCATACTTTTAAGTCCTGCTTTATCGTTTGTAAAAACTGCTTGCTCACCATCACAAAAGTTAAAAGCAAAAGTAATATCATCTGGTTTTAATAATAATGTACTGTAAATTTTATCTTCGGGAGTTCTATCTCCCTTTATAAAATTGTTGTATTTAACATCTTCTTTTTTCATTTAATCCTCCTCTAATAAAAACACTTTTTTATCCAATCCTTTTTCAATGGACTAATAATTTCTGGTTTTGCTTTTGTAAAAGCACTGGCAGGTCTTACTATTAAAACACTACGACGCTCATTCATAGCTTCAATTATTTTTATCAAACGATGGCAACGTCTTTTGTATCTTTTTAATTGCTCATTTTCAAATTTCAATTTATCAATAATCTCTTGTGATTCAATTTGAAGTTGGGTTAATCGCTCATTTTCTTTAAGAAGATTCAAAACTTCTAACTGTTCTATCGCTTTCATTTTTCTAATTCCTCTAACTGCTTTAATGTCCCTTTTGCACAATCATACATATCTTTTCCATAGCTTTGCGATGATATAAATTTTAACGCTTTCACAGCAATATCAAGTTTATTTTGTAATCGCTCATTTTCCTCTTGTAATTTCTGAGACTCTTGCAACACGTTACATAAGTCCCTAGCACACATTTCTAATGCGTCCATTTATCTCTCCAACATTTATATCATCTTATAAAATAAAAAAAGTAACGCAATCACAAGTTCAAATATAATTTCACAAACTATGCAATCCTCTAATGCTCTTTCGTTTTCAATTTCAATAAATTGTTTGAAACCAAACGCATCACACACTAACGTTATAAAATATATAATACCTAAAATCATTTATCCCTCATTTCTCATTTAAAATTCTCCAATGCAATCTAGCTGTAGACAAACTCATTCCATACTTTTCAGCATATTCTTTCAAAGATAAACCTTCAATCATTCTGACTTCATTTTCTTTTTTTCTTACAACTCTTCGTTTTATAGTCTTGTAATATTTCATTTCTTCAATTGCTTCTTCCAAAGAAATATTTTTTGTATTCATTTTTGCCAAAACATATTTGTGATTTAGCCCTTTTAACTCGCATTCACGATGTACAGCTTCTAATCTTTCTCTTCTTTTTTTTAAATAATCAATTGCTTCTTTAACAGACTCTTTTTTGTTACGCATTCTAGCCAAAACACACCTATAATTAAGACCTGCCAAATAACATTCACGAGTCATTGTTCCTTCTTTATATTTTTCAGGAAATCTATATCTTTTAATTCCAGCTTTTACTTCTTCAATTGCTTCTTCTTGTGTTAAGTTATATTTTTTACATTTTGAAAGCACAGCACCATAAGAAACATTGCTTCGCAAACACTTTTCTTTCAATGTAATTTTTTTATTATAATTAAACTCACCCCATTTAACAAGCCTATTTTTAATTGTGGCTGGAGTAACTCCTATTTTCTTTGCTATATGTGCCATAGGAACTTCGTTTTTATATTCGTTTATAACGAATTCTCTTTCGTTTTCCATTCACAACCCTCCATTCTTTCCAAAGCTTCTTGTGCGTAAGTATAGCCGTCTTTAAACGTCATAAAACAATCTCCTTTTTCATTCCACAAAGTTCTGTTTCCATACATTTTAAGACATTGTTTTGCTATCTCTAATTGTTTTTGAAGATTCTCAACTTTCTTTTTCATTTTAATTCTCCCTTTCTAATTCTTTCATTTTTCTACACAAATAAAATTGTCTTCTTAATAACGATTTTGATAAATCACTTCCCCAAACAATTTTCTTTGACATTAGCTTCGCTAGATTTATCGCATATTCTCGCTTTACACCTTCTTTTTCAGGCATTGCAATTTCGTTTCTAGCCATAAACATTAGCTCTTTAAAAACCGTTTGCTTTTCTTCCATTCTTGATTTCCTTTTTTAAATTGACTTCTTGTTTTATAGGTTAATGAATAATTTTCTTTTCTGAGCCACAAGATTTCTGCAACCAAAATGTCACATTTCTCTTGTAACTCTCTACACTTCTTCCATGGATTCAATATCATATTTGTTCTCCTTTATCTCATTGAACTCGTCTAGTTTATCATATCGTTTTAAAAAATACAAACCTCTATCTTTTAAAACTGCATTTTTAAACTTTCCTTTAACACTTCCCTCAAAACCAAAATATGAACAAATTGATTCAAATTTGTAACCATAAAAAATCAATTCTTTATTTGTGTTTATAAACACATTCTTCGTCATTGAAAAACCATTCTCTTTCTTTTAATTTCTCAAATTTATTGAAAACTGCCGTAATTGCTTTTTCTGTTCTAGGACAAAATTTTGAAAGAATTGTTTTTATGTACAAATCATCTTTGTTAAACCGAGCGTAATAACAAAGAGTTGTTATAAAAACGTCAGCTCGTTCTTCGTACCAAGAATTTGAAAATGGAGTTTCTTTTTCATATTCATCTAATTCTTCCCCAATTTTCAAAAACTGACTTTGTTCAGTAACTTTCGGAAAAGTCTTTTTGTGCCAATCAATAATTTCGTCCAACCAATTCATCTTAATATCCAATCATAATTCAATAGTTAAAAATTTTCTGCTCGCTAAATAATCACATAAATGAACAAATTTCTCACAATCAGTTCTAGGCTTCGGCATAATCTCTGCGTTTGATTTCCAATCTGTGTTCCATTGTCCCATGTGACATAAAACCAAATTTGAAATAAATTCAATCTGGTCTTTATCTGGGAAAGAATTTTTATTCGTTTCAAAATACTTGCTCCAGATTTCCTTTATGTAACGTGAAGCTAAAACTGGATGTTCAGCTAAACTGTACATATTGTGTTCGTTCAATCCTTTTTTCAACGAGTCGTGAACAATCAATGACGCAATAATTTCGTCTTTGAACAATCTTAAAGAATGATTTTGTTCTAACGATAACATATCATAAGCAACTTTAACTGCTGCTTTTGTGTGTCTAATCAAACCACCAGTTCCAAGTGTATATGCTGGATGATATTTTCCAGTTGAGGAAGCAGGCATTGTGAAAAAATAATCTGGACAATTTTCTAAGTAAATTGAAATGAATTTTCTTAAATTATCATCTTCAATCAACATCAATTCATTTTTGAAAATTTCAACTTTCTGATTAAGCATTTGTTTGTTCCTCCAATAAATAATTCAAATCATTAAAAGTAACTCTTGGTTCCAAATAAGAAATAAGAATTTGTCCAATATGTGAGTTGTATTTTTTAATCAGAAGTTTTGATAATACGTAAGCTTTTGCATATTGTTTGCACTCAAAGAGAGCGTCAATTTTCTCAAAGATTTCTTCGTATGTTTTGTTGTAGTGCTCTGCTGTGTAAATCAAATCTTTTTCAATATCATCTCGTTCTTTTGTTGAATTTTTCAAAACAAATTCGTGTCCGTTTCGTTCAACTAATCCACGTTCTAATGCAATTGTTAAACATTGATGAACACTTTGACGATTAACTGAAAGTCCTGTTTTTTTGTAAATGTAAAGAACAATGTCATTAACTCTCGCTCTTCCACCCATTTCGTCAAGATACCTTAAATATTTGTATTTTCGTTTTTCAACTTTACAAATGTTTTTAAGTTCTTCTGACATTCCTTCTTCTTCAACAAAATCTAATTTCATATAAATAACTCCTTTAATTTTTCTTCTGTTTTTTGAATATTTCCATTTCCAAATGACATTTTCATAATTGACTTAACGTCTTTCAAACCAGTAATGTCCCACAAAATATCAACTTCTTCTCTGCTAGTTTCTTTTAACAATTTTATTGTCTTTTCTGAAACACCCATTCTTGCAAGTTCAAATGTTGACAAACTTCCTTCGCAATATTGCTTCAACAAATGCCAATTATCAATCTCTTTTTCCCATTGACCTTTTCCAAAGCCTTTTACTCCGTGAATGTTATCACTCGTATCACCAACTAATGTTTTATAAGTTCTAACAAACTCTCTCTTTGTCAATTCATTTTGCACCATTGGAAAATGTGCATTTTCAATTTGAGTTAAATCTCGGTCGGTACTCATAATTGAAACTTCGTAATTGTTTTTGAACACTTCGTTCAAACTGTAAATAACATCGTCTGCTTCGTAATAATCACAATGACATTTTGCTACGTTACAAGGAGCGTTTTCTAAAAGTTGTTTGAATAAATCCAAGTTATCAAAAAAGCTATCAATTTGAGGTGGTTTTCTTGTTAGTTTGTAATCTGGATATTTGTCACGTCTAGCTTGGTTTCCACACATACCTTCAAAGGCGAATATCTTTAAATCAATTCCGTCTTCTTTTATTGCTTCTTCCCATAAAGCCCTAATTCCTTTTCCAAAAATATCTTTTTCTAAAACAATTCGTGCCCAGTTATTCGTGTCATAAATTCGTAATCTTTTCATCAACTCTCCTTTTTTGATTGGAGCGAGATTGCCCTCAAAAATAATTAAATCTCGCTCCAAACTCTTATTAAATCATTTCAAAAACAAACACTCTGAAATCTTGACGATTGTTGTTTGTACGAAGTTCAGTTTTGATTTTAACCCCTGCTTCTCCATTATTTACGTCAACTCCTGCTTGCTTACATTGATTTAAAAATTGTTTAAATTTCGTAGCTGTCGTTGAACTTGTGCTATGACCAATTCGTGTACCAGCTTTTACTGCCACTCTTCCGTCTTCATCCAAAACATCTTCTGTGATTTCCATAACAATATCAAAAGCTGTGAAAGCATAAGCTTTTGGATTGATTGAAGTACAATGATTTACACAATCTTGGAACAAGCGTCCAGTTCTTGATTCAACTCTGCCGTCGTATGTGTGGTAATATTCAATTTCTTTTTTAGAATTTTCAACTGTGATTGTTTGTTTCACTTTTGATTCTGAAAACAAAACTTTTGCCACAATAGGAGTTCTAACAGCTGAATCTCCAATTTTAACAACACCACTTTTTAATTTTAATGTTGCGTCAACAACCATACTGCTAGATTGCAAAGTATCAGACATACTTAAAGGTTTTGCAATATAATTTGCTTGTTGTGAAGGAACAACTGCTTGTTGCATTGGAACAACAGGAACAACTGCTTGTTGAACAGCTGGTACTTCAACGATTGGCAAACTGTCTTCAATTTGAGAATCACAATTTTCCCATTCCATATCGCTAACCATATCTGGTTTTTGAAGTCCTGCTGCTTTCATTTGTGCTAAAACATTTTTATCTAAAATCATTTTAATATCCTTTCTTTAAATCTAAATCTTACTCACTCGGAGTAATCTTATTTTTACACGAAAAAAATAAATAGTCAAGAGATTTTTTTACTTTCTTCCGATTTTCTTTTAATAATTTGCATAATTCTCCTTTCAACTTTTGTGTCGTAAGTAAGAATATACACACGAAGTGGGGTTTTTCTAGTTCCCCTATTTCCACGAGCTATGGCTTGTTCAAAAGTTGAATCTTTATAATCACAACTCGCAAAAATCACTTGGTCAACGTGTTCCCAGTTGAAACCGATTGAACACGTTGCTGGTGAACCAACAACAACGTCAATTTCACCATTTCTAAATGCTACGTCAATTTCTCCACGTCTTTTTGAAGAAACTGTGCCGTTAATTATTTCTGTTTTCAAACCATTTTGTCTGCAAACTTCTGCTATTCGTTTTTGTTCTGCTTCAAAAATTGCAAAAATCAAAAGTTGTTTTTTATAAGCAACTGCGTCTTCTAAATGAATTTTCAACATTTCGTCTTTTCCAATCTTATCCACTTTCAAATCTAAAACTTCTGGACAAGATAAAATCTGACGACAACGAATTTGTTTCACACCTCCCGAATCTGCTTCAATGTATTTATCTTCTAATTCCAACAGAGCATCTTTTTCCATTTGTAAATAAGCTTTCTTATGCTTATCGTCAAGTTGACATTTCTCATAAATGATTATGTTTTCCTTTCTGTCTTTATACGCTTCTTCAACGGAAATTGAGCAAGAGTGTCGTTTTAAAATCTCTTTGATTTTGTCTGGATTTCTCCAACCGACAACCTGACCCCAAGTGTTGTAAATTGCGTGATAATGCATAAAGTTTTCATAATTCAAATAATATCTCGGCTCAATTACACAAATAGCAGGATAAGCTGAATTGTATCTTCCGTCAATCAAAGTACCACTCATCATAATAAAATATTTAAAGCGTCTTGACGAACGATAATAAGATTGAGTTCGTTTGCTTGTGTGAGTTGAAAAACCTAAATGAAATTCATCAATTATAACAACGTCAACGTCTTTTGGTAACAAATGCCATTCTTTTGAAAAACATTCAAATGTCATTTCAAAAACTTTTATGTTTTTGTCTTGATATTGAGCCAGACGTTTAGCTGGTGTTCCGTTACAAATCGCAACTTCATCTTCTGAATACTCACACCAGTTACAAACCTCTTCTTTGTTTTTCAACATAATTGAAGACGGCATAACAAAAACTGCCTTTTTCTTTTCGTTTCTGTATTTAATCTTCATATATGTGCAAACTGTTGCTGTCTTTCCAGTTGAGGGAGCAGAACGATTGATTGTTCTGTCTGCCGACAAATGAAAAGCAAGTTGTTTTAATTGATAATCTCTCAACTTCATTTTAGTAAATCTTCCACTTCAACTCGGAATGCTTTTGCAATCCGTATCAACTCTGACAATTTAATGTCGTGTGAACCTGTCAAAATTCTTGATAAGATTGTCCAATGTATTCCACTCAATCTAAATAATCTTTTTAAATCTAAATCATCTCTATCTAAATAATACGATAAATTCAAGCCAATTCTTACGTGCAAGGGAGAACACGATTTGCGAATTGTTCTTCGCTTTTTCGTTTCCCCTTGCAACTTATGACAAACTGTTGAATAAGAACAAGATAACTTTGAAGCAATTTGAGAATATGAATATCCGTTTTCAAATAACTCTCTCGCTTCATTTTCATTAAACATTGTTCTTTTTTCTAACCTCTTTTACCGAATAAGAATAAACAGGAGCGTGCTCATAATCAAAATACAATCTCGTAAAAACAATCGTTCCTTTACGGATAGTTTTCACTTCCTCTTTCTTGATGTCTTTTACGACATAAAATCTGTCTTCAAGACGAACCTCATCTCCGATTTCAATTTCCATTTCATTCATTATTCTTCAATTCCTGTTTCAGTTTTAAATTTCTGTCTTAAAAATTCAAATTCAGCTCTGTCTGAGGGTGTCATTTTTCTTAATTTAAGAACCTCTTTCAAAGCCTTTTTATCAAATCCTTTTCCACTAGCTTCGTCATAGACACTTTTAATATCATCTTGAATTTCTTTTTTATCTTCTTCAAGTTTTTCAATTCTTTCAACGTAACGTAATAATTCTTCGTTCATTTTATTCTCCTTTTCCATTTAATTTTTCAAATTCTTCTCTCGTTAAAACTTCAACTTGGTCCCAATAAAAACCAAGCGAATCACAATAATAAACTTCGTCGTTATCTATAATGATTTTACTTATCAAAGCATAATTATTAAAATGAGATTCGTTTGAATTTTTAACCTTACATAATTTTCCAATAGCTTCCTTTTTGACAATTGGTTTTCTACGTTTAAAAGGCTTTTTTAATACCACAAATTCCTCAAAATCTCTACTTGTAAAACAATCCATTTTTTACTCCTTTCTCGCTTTCTAATTCAATTTTACTTTGTTTCTCAACTAATTCATCACAAACATTATTTAGAAATTCTGTCAAATCTTTTAACTGAATTGCATCATATCCTTTATTCACTTCTTTTGCTATTATTCCAGATAACATTTGAATGGTGTCAATTCCACCTTCATAATATTGATAAGCGTTATGTTTGTTGAATTCAACCATAATCTTATCAACAGCTTCTTCAACTTCGTCCATTTAATTATCCTCTTTCAATTCGTTTTTAGCTTTAATCAATCTCTTTTTTAATTCCAGCAAATAGATAAGCATACCTTCAATACAATCAATGTGTCCTTGATAATAAGAATCCTTAGTCTGATTTTCAAATTCCTTTTTCATTTCATTCAAAAATTCTTTTTCCTCCATTTAATTATCCTCTTTCAATTTCATTTCAATAAGTGATTTCTCCACTAGCTGTTTTACTTGCTCCAGAGAACCCTCTTTCATATTGTATATATCATTTAACGTTTTAATTGCAATATTTATTTTAAATCTCAATTCTTCTTCTGCTCTTTGTAAATAAGTTTCACTCATTTTAATTCTCCATTTCATCAATTATGTTTTCTAATTCAGAATAAAATCTTTCGTCATTTAGCAATTCGTCAACAACTTCGTTCAATTTTTCTTTCATTTTCTCTTTGAAATCTTCTAAACATTTCTCCAAACTTTCTTCTGTCGGTTCACTTCCTGTTGAAACGTATGTGTCTCCATACGGAGCAAAATCGTCTTCCATTTCAAAGTCGTAATCGTCTTTGAAATTTTCATACATCTTTTCAAGTGTTTTCATAATAATGTTTCTCATTTTAATTTCCCCTTATAAAAAATAGTTTCGTTAATTTCAAGTCCACGTTGAATTCTCTCATAGACCGTATGATAATTTATACCACGTTCTCGGCAAATGTCAATTATTGGCTTTCCTTGATAAAAATAAACCAAGCAAGCTCTTCCTCTTTTATGTTCTTTTGATACATATTCCAAAGCTTCCTCAATCGTATCTCCTTTTTCAATTCGTCTTTGAAATGCACAATAAGAACTATCTTTATTTAAAAACGACCTAACTGTCCGTCCGTCTTTCATTCTAAAACAAGTCATTTAAATTCATCTCCTACTCTATAAACGCCATTCAAAAACAAATCATCACTGATGTCGTTATAAACAAATAATTTTTGTCTTGGCTCTTCTCTCTCAAACTTACTAAAAAACCAAACTACTAACCAAATAAATAAAATCGGTGTCATTTTAAAACCTTTACAAAATGTGGCAACGGTGTGAAATCATCGCCAACTAAAACAACTGGTCTACCATACAAAGCAACTTCATTTTGTAATTTCAAAAGAAATCTATCTTGAACTCCGTCAACTTTGAAATCAGATATAACCAACGGAATGTAATTTGTCAACTTTAACAACGGAACAACATGTTTCAGACAACCCATTCCTGTGTAAATAATCTCACTTCGTTGTGCCGTTACATTGTCTTGCAAAATGTTTTCGTTTTTACCTCCGTTTTTCCAAAAAATTCCAATCTCTCCGTTATTCCACTTTTTTGCCTCACCAATGGTTTTGTGGGGACAAAAACAACTCGGAACTTTGCTTTCGGGATAAAAGTTAGGTAACTCTCTTCCTTCTTCAATAAAAAATTCAACTCCATTTATTATGTTAAATCCCCACATTTATTTTATTCCTCCCATTTTGAAACTAAATCATTATCACATTCACAGTATTTTGTACGACTAAATCCATATTCAGTAGCCGATTCACATAGACCGTTTTCAATGCAATAATCAACCGAAAATGATAAATTTTTATCTATACGATAAACAAACGCTTTTCTTCCGTCACGAGTTTTATACAAACCTGTTTCTTTTATTTCAAACTTTTCATCTTCCTCAAAGTAGTAATCGTTGTGTGAATAAACCGTAAAACCCATACCGAATTGTGTGACATCTTTAAATTTTGTAACAATCACACCTTCCATCATTTTGATTTTACAATTGTTTCCTTCGGAATGGATTACTCCTCCGTTTTTCAACCGTTCAATCACTTCTTCGTCTTTCAACGTATTTAAATAAATTTTCTTTTTCATTTTTTATTCCTCCCATTTTGAAACAATGTCAAGATTACTTTCAGTGTTGCCTAAAAGATTAAATCCATATTTAGTAGCAGAACGACATATATCGTTTTCAATGACATACTCAACAGAAAATATTGTAGTTCTATCTACACGATAAACAAACGCCTTCCTACCATCACGAGTTTTATAAAGACCTGTTTCTGTTATTTCAAAAGGTTTTTCTTCCTCAAAGTAGTAATATGGTTCGTCAATATGGATTTCACAAGTAACTATACGATACTCACCGATGTATTTAAAAATAATACCATCTACCATTTTGTAGAAATCATTTGAATCTTTTATCTTTACAACTTCTCCACCCTTTAATCTTTTAATGATTTCTTCGAATGTTAATTTGTTTAAATAAATTTTATTTTTCATTACCAATTCTCCAATCTAAAATCAATATAACTAAAATCTTCTTTGAATCGTTTTCCCATTCTTTCCAGAGAAAACTTTTCAGCGTGATTTTCACTAAAACCTTGCTTTACAAGTTCATAATAAAAATCAATCGTTTTACACATTCCATCTTCTTTGTTATTTTCAATTTCTCTTAACTTAGCAATAGATATAACGCTCATCTGTATTTCTTTCTATAAGTTGAAATCGTTTTTCCAGTACAATCATATTGAACCATCAATTCTCTTATGCTCTTTTTTGAACGAGCAATTTCAATTTTTTGTTCCAATGTGAATTTACCTTTGCGACCTGGTATTTTACGATTAACTTTTTTCTCAGGTAACGCAACCTCAACCTTCGGCTCATAAATTGAAATTTCGTCTTTCGCTACGGCTCTAATCCAGCAACAATCGTGAAAAATTTGTGCTGAAATAGACGACGTACAAACATAAGGTTTTTCTTCGTCATCAACTACTTTTAACAAGAAACCAATTCTTGCCTCTTGTGACTCGTGAATTTTGTACCAAACTAAACTTCCAATCAAGTCCTTCGGGTCAACAGGTCTTGTTATGAATGCCAAGTTGCCAAAATTTATTTGAAACAAGTTACTTGTTGCTTTACAACCGTCTGTGTAAGTAAAGATTGTATTATTAAAAGAATCTCTTTCAATTTTAACAACATCTTCTGGTAAAATACCAAATAACTCTTCTCTTTCGTTTTCATTTTCAATATTAAATATTTTTCTCATTTTGAATTCCTCCTAATCAATTCTGCTCTTGTTATAACTTCTAAATTTGAAATCTCATTGTTATAAACATCTCCGTCCAGATGATAAACAACTTCATTTCGTTCTAATTTTCTTCCCAAGTGATTTTCTAAAACAAATCTAGCATAGCTTTGTTTTTTACGAAACATATATTTCTTATCACTTCTCGGGTCTTTTTTCAAGACTTTCTCATTTCCTAAACAATACAATGTTCCTTTATCATAAGTAATTTTCATTTAATCTCTTTTCTCTTCTTTTTAATTTTTCAACTGTTGCTAATTTTAAAATCAATTTGACATCTAATTCAGTTTTCAAATTCGCTAATCTTCTATAATACGCCAATACAAACGTTCGTATGCTTGACGCCATATTTTCTTCAAAACATAATTCAAAAACTGGTAGAAAATGACTCTTCTTCAAATTCTCCATTTTGCAAATTTCATTAAACGCATCAAGAAAATCTTTTTCTAAACTTGTTGCCGTTCTGCTTCCTTTAACGTTCGTATAATTTAATAATTTCATTTAATCCTCCAATTCTTTTATAATTTCGTACATCTGTTCGTATGTTCTTTCTTTTAATATCGTTTCTTGAAAACGAGCTGGAAAAATAATTTCAAACTTTCCGTTTTTTCTAAACACAAGGTGTTTTCCTATTTCATATTCTTTGGCTAAAAGTTCTTCGTTCATTGTACAAACGAGCCTGTAACCAATCTTTTCTGCTTTTTCAACAAGTCGTTCCCAAGTCATTGGAGTTTTAATTTTAAGTTTTTTCCCAAACCATTTAAAACACGAAAACGGAGAGTGTTCGTATTTTAACTTATTGTTTTCTTTTGTTGCTATATAATACCAATAATCACACTGTTCTTTAAGTGTTCTAACAGCATCTCTTGAAATTTCAATTTTTTCTGCAAGTTTTATATTTTCTTCTCTTAACATTTCAATTTCTTTAATTGTCATTTATCCCTCCAATGCTTTCATTATTGCATACATCTGTTCATAAGTTCTGTTTTCGGCAAATACTTCAAAATTTGTTTCTATACCTCCTTTTTCATAAAACGAAACGCCTCCGTTTCTCTTTTCCAAATAACAAACTTTTCCATATCCATCTAGTGCGTCAAACAAATCATCTTCATGAAGACAATACCCAAGTTCTCTTGCCTTTTCGCATAACTCTTCCCAAGTCATTTTAACCTCCCACAACACAAATCAACTACAACTGCACCTAAACCTTTTTTCGTATGAAATTGACTTATTTCCCAATGCGAATCATTCGTGAAATAATTGCTGTCATTTAAAACAACATCAGCATATCTTCTAGCCATATCAAACTGATTCATTCCGTCATTGTCAATAACTCGGCAAGCCTCTTTATAAATCAATTTCCAATTTTGCTCGTCAATTTTACGACCAAGTTCCCAATACTTATTTTCCATTTTCTTTGAGAAAAGACCTTCTCGTTTTACGAGAACTCGGTCTAATCTCAAATATAATTCAATTTCTTTTCTTGTAATCATTTTTAACACCTAATCAAAAACATAGTAGGTTCATCTTCATCATCAACTGCCTCAATGTGACCGATTTCAGCTACATCGTATTCGTTATCTTTATACGATTTAAGTAATTCCTCAAATCTCTCGTCGTCTTCACGAACAACAGAACACCAATTGATATAATCATTATCAACAATCGTCTTTACATCAAATTCTATTCCTGTAAATGCTCCACGATCAATGTTTAATTTCCACATTTTGTGAAACAAATCAGCAACTTCTTCATCTGGATTCCAATAATGATTTAATCTGCTATCCAGCATATCAAGTAACGTTTCTTCATCAATTAAAACTTCAATCATTTTAAATCTCCTTTTCTTTTTACAATTCGTATTGTAGCACAATTCGTATCACTTGTCAATTAACTCCAAGTGCCAAATTTCATCTTCACTTTCTTCTTTAACTGGATTCACCTCTTCATATTCATAAAAATTTCCGTCTTCACAAACAAAAAATTGACCTCGTTCACTCCATTTATAAGATATAGAAGTTAATAAAATCATTTTATAAGGCGAAGTTTTAATTGTTCTATATTTAACTCCGTCTTTTAATTTTTCTTTTTCAATGATTTTAAATGCAATATATTTTTCAGTCATTATTTCATCCTCTTCGTTTTATTTCTTTTTTTTGTAATGTCATAATTTTGTAAAATTGTTTCAATCTCGTATCTCATTAAGTGTATATTTAAATCGTTAAGCTCATTTTTTAACTTTTCAACTTCAACTCCAAAAGCGGTTGTTTTAATTTCTTTTAAATTTTCTTGTCTGAAGGTAACTCCTTTAATTTCAATGCTGTAGATTTCATAATCCCATATTTCACAAGAGTTCATTTTTTTGCTTTTTAAATCTTTTTTCAAAATTTTAATGTCAACTCCGTCAACGTATAAATACAATTCACAACGTTTGCCTTTAAGTTGTACAAAAAAGCACTCTTTCTTTTTTAAATTGACTTTGAGTCGACGCTTAACATCAGGTACTTCTAAACCATCTTTAAATGGGTATGAAAAAGCACTGTCAAACCACCCTTGACCTGTTGAAAAAATAACACCGTTCTCATCGTATAAATGAATGCTTTTAATTAGATTCCCTTCAACAAAAAAATGGTTGAGATAACTTCTTCTTTCTAATTTTGTCATTTTAATTCTCCTCTTCGTTTTAATTCTTTTTTCATTTCAATAACATCTTCGCTAACCTCCTACATTAAAAAAATTTTTCACACGCTTCCTGAACTTCTTTCGGGCAATTTTTGTTTCCATAATAGCCGTCAAACTCTTCTTCTGTTTCTTGATTCCAAGCTCGCACCCAACCACTTTCACTTATTAAATCAGTTAAAATACGCCAATTTTCGTTTTCACAAGGAATTTCAATTTGAAATTGTAATATCTCTTCAAAAAACTCATCAAAACTCATCTCAAAACAGGCATATTTTGTATAATTACAACGAACATCGCCTCCTCTGTGAAATGCAATTCCAGTATAAGTTGTATCTTTATATCTGAACACCATAATGTGAAATGTAACTAAACCACTCCAATTACAAGAATTATCACTTCTCAATTCTTCATAGTCGCCACTCGGTTCGTAATCGTCCCAAATTACATCTTTCAAATTACGTCTTTTTCCAAATGGATAAGCTTCGTAAAAATGTCTATCCAGCCAGTCAATAAATTTGATTTCTAAATCGTCTTTCTTAAATGGACGATAACCACAAGTCATTAAATCTTTTTTAATTGCTTTTAACATTGTTTCCCTCCTTATCTATCTAATAAATCTGCTAATTTATTTAAATCTTCTAAACTTAAATCTGCTATTCTGAAAAAATTATAAGCCTTTTCGCAAGCTCTATAAATTGAATAACTCTTTTCCTCTTCTCTTTCATATCCGAAACAAGTGCAAAAATCCTCATAGTTTCTCGTATTGCCAAAAGCTAATGCGTCCAAAATAACAGCTTGCAAGCCGTCGTTTTTCTTGAATTTATAATATTTAGGGTTGAATTGAAAGGTTGTTTCAAAAATAAAACTGTTTCCTAAATTATCAATTATTTCTATTTCCAAGTCGTGTTTGACGTGTTCTCGTGTGAATAAATCACACTGGTTCTTTGAAACACCTTTTAAAACATCAGTGATTATAAAGTTTTTATATTTAATCATTTTATTTTCTCCTTTCTTATAAACTAGGTGTTGAACCTAGTTTTTGACTGCAAAATTAACTTTTTGTTAATTGTTTTTTGTTTGAAATTCGTTTCTTTTTACAACTCCGATTATACCACATTTCGTATCGGTTGTCAAGTTGCGATTTATAAAATCCAATAAAATCAATAGGTTAATAATAAACTTGTAACTGGTTTTTCAATAATATCAATATGTTATTGCTCCAAATAACCAATATGCCTCTTATTCTTTCTATTTTTTTCATATAACATATTCTTTGAAATTTCCATAAAGCCGAGTAAAATGTCAGACCCCCCATCAAGTTAAGTCATTGATTTTATTGAAAAAGTGGTTACAACAAACAAGTTAAGTCATTGATTTTATTACATTTTCACTTTCATTTTTTTGATATGTTTTTGATTTTGTTATCGTTTTCCTTTCTTGTGTGCCACATTGTAACTCAATTTTATTGACAAATCAAGGCATTTATTGACAAATTTCCGTTGCAAGATGAAAAAAAGTGTGTCATCGTGTGCCATTTGGACTTTCCCTAGATTTTATCGGGGTTTTCTGGCATTTTGTGTTGGAATCTTGTAAGGGAGCTTGGAAAAGGGAGCTTGTCTTTTGGTTTGAGCTAGCTTGTAACTTGCTTTTTGCATTTTGCAAGTTGAAACTGGTGCCAGATGCCCTTTTTTGAGGCTTAAATACTTGATTTACAAAATGTTTTTCAAATCTGAATCCAAATATCCAATAAAATCAATAGGTTAATAATAAAGTTGTAACTAGTTTTTCAATAAAATCAGTAGGTTATCCCTCCAAATAACCAATGTTGCTCTTATTCTTTCTATTTTTTTCATATAACATATTCTTTGTAAAAGTTATAAAGACGAGTAGAATGTCAGACCCCCCTAGAAAGTTAAGTTACTGATTTCATTAGATTTTGGCTTTCATATAATTATTTAACCTATTGATTTTATTACATTTTCCATTTTCCAATGTGGAGCTTTCCCTTGCGTTCTCTGGCATAGATACCTGTTCGTGTGCCATAGTGTGCCACCTTTTTCTTTACAAATTTCCCATTTTCTTGACAAATTTGTGTTGCAAGATGAGTTGCAAGTGTGCCACTCTGTGCCACGTTTTTTAGTGTACTTGGCATAGCGAATTTGTTGTTTGTAAAAATCAAGTTCATTTTTACCTCCATTTTGGTTAAATTTTAGTTTCAAATTAAAATTGGATTTAGAAACAGCTCCAAAACACCCTCTAAAAACGCCATAAATTAACGTACAGCGAAAAGTAGGGGGTGGGGAGCTAGGGTAGTAGCTCCCCCTATCCAAAACCCCTCTCTACGCTTTAAATTTCAAATTCAATTTTGAGGGGGCACTTGGAGTCTGGAATCGGGTTTCAGATTTCAGGTTTAAGTGGCAAGGGAGTCTGGAACAAGTTGCAAGTAATTGAGTTACAAGTGGCAAGTTGCGAATGCCAAGTGCCCTGTTACTTGTAATGAGCTCCAAGTGCCCTGTTGCGAATTCCAAGTGCCTCTCAATCACGACACACTCTGACACACGAGCCACTTTTACCATACAAAATCTAGACAAAATTATAATTTCTCAACCTCGTAATCAATGGACGAATAACAGAAGCAAAATTCAGAACTGACGTACTCATCAACAGCGTCTTCAACATCTGTTTCTTCATACTCAAAAGGAAGTTCAATTTCAAATTCAAATTGAGTTGGCAAATCTGGATTTTCATCATCGTCGTCAAAATCCCATTCAATGTTTTTCACTTTGATTCTTACTTTTGACTTCAAATCTAACCAATCACAAACGGTTTCAAAATCGTAAGCCATAATGTCGTTTAGGTGGCATTCGTCTATGCCGTCGGGATAAAGGTCTTTAAGGATAGATTCTAATCTGTCTAGGTCTTCTGTTGTTAGTTTTTTTTTACGTTGTCGGAGGCTTGACCCCAAAACTCAAAACGTGATAATGATTTTTCTGATGTAATTTTCATTTTGATTTCCTTTCTTAATT